>NZ_WTLH01000030.1 GCF_011421595.1 Streptomyces sp. YIM 98790
GGCGGGCCGGCCGGCACCGCGGGGGGCGCGGAACCCGCCGGCAGCGGCCGCACGCCCGGTCCCGGCGGCGGCGCCTGACAGGGCGCGCCGCACACATGCCGGAAAATGGCACGCATGACCGCTCTTCCCTCCTCCACCAAGCTCGGCCTGCGCGAGCGGAAGAAGCTCCGCACCCGGCAGGCGATCCGGCACGCCGCCTACCGGCTGTTCGCGGAGCGCGGCTACGACGGCACCCGGATCGACGAGATCGCCGAGGCCGCCGAGGTCTCCCCCAGCACGGTCTTCCGGTACTTCCCGACCAAGGAGGACATCGTCCTCACGGACGAGTACGACCCGATGCTGGTGGCCGCGCTCCGGGCGCGGCCCGCCGAGGAGCCGCCGATGACGGCGCTGCGGCGGGCCGTCCGCGCCTCCATGGGGGAGCTGATGGCGGTGCCCGGCGTGGTGGAGGAGACACGCCAGCGGATGCGGCTGGTGATGGGCGTTCCCGCGCTGCGCGCCCGGATGTCCGAGGGGATCGCGGCCACCGGTGACATGCTGCGCGGCGTGCTGGCCGAGCGCACCGGCCGCGCCCGGGACGACCTGGAGCTGCGGGTGGTGGTCGGCGCCGCGCTCGGGGCCATGACCGAGATGCTGTTCCACTGGTCGGAGCACAACGCCGAGGACGACCTGCTCGACCTTCTCGACCGCACCTGGAGCGCCCTGGAGGACCCCTTCCCGGGCTGACCGGCCGGCCGGGCCGGCCGGGCCGGCCGGCCCGGGGTCCCCGGCCCGGTTCTCAGTCGGGGGACGCCGGCGTGAGCTGGGCGGTCAGCGTGCCGGGGTCGGTGGTCGGGGCGGCGCAGACGAAGCGGCGGCAGACGTAGGCCGTGGCCCGGCCGTCCCGCGGCGGGCGGTCGTGCAGCAGCGCGGGCCGCTCCTCCTCCGGGGTGTCCGGCTCGGCCAGCGCGATGACCGCGCCGGGCGCGGTGGCGCGCAGCGCGGCGGCGTGCAGCGCCGAGGCCCGCGGATCGTCCCCGGCGCCGACCAGCGCCACCTCGCGCGGCCCGTCCAGCGCGGCCTCGGCCACCGCCAGGCCCCAGCCGATGTACCGCGGGGCCCGCCCGGCGAGCACCCGCACGATGCCCAGCGCCTCCTCGGCCGCGGCGCGGTGGCGCTCGCTGCCGGTGAACGCGGCATAGGACAGCAGGGCACCCGCGGCGGCCGTCCAGCCGGAGGGTGTCGCGTTGTCGGTCGGGTCCTGCGGGCGGCGGATCAGCCGCTCGGCGTCGTCCGCGGTGTCGAACAGCGAGCCGTCCTCACCCCGGAACCGGGTCAGCACGGTCTCCAGCAGGGTGCCGGCAAGGTCCAGCCAGGCCGTTTCGCCGGTCACCGAGCACAGCGTGAGAAAGCCCTCGGCGACGTCTGCGTAGTCCTCCAGGACCCCCGCGCCGCCGCCGGGCACGCCGTCGCGGGAGGTGCGGAGCAGCCGGCCGTGCTCGTCGAGATGACGGGTGACCAGCAGATCCGCAGCGGCGACCGCCGCCTGCACCAGGTCGGGGCGGTCGAAGCAGGCACCGGCCTCGGCCAGCGCGGCGACGGCCAGGCCGTTCCAGGCGGCCACCACCTTGTCGTCCCGGCCGGGCCGGGGGCGCTCGGCGCGCGCGGCCAGCAGCCGCTCGCGCAGCCGGTCCGGGACCGGCTCACCGGGCAGCCGGAGCACCGAGGTGCCGTGCTCGAAGGTGCCCTCCTCGGTCACGCCGAGGAGTCCGGCCGCCGCCCGGCCGTCCTCCTCGCCCAGCACCCGGCGCAGCTGGGCGGGCGTCCAGACGTAGAAGGCGCCCTCGGCCTGGCGGCCGTCCGCCTCGCTGTCCGCGTCCAGCGCGGAGGCGAAGCCGCCCTGGGCGGTGCGCAGCTCCCGCACCATGAAGTCGGCGGTCTCCAGGGCCACCCGCCGGGCCTGCTCGGAGCCGGCGGCCCGCCAGAGATGGGTGTAGACCCGGCACAGCAGCGCGTTGTCGTAGAGCATTTTCTCGAAGTGCGGAACCACCCATTCCGCATCCACCGAGTAGCGGGCGAAGCCACCGCCGAGCTGGTCGTAGATTCCGCCACGGGCCATGGCGTCACAGGTGCGCTCGGCCATCTCCAGCGCCCCGGCCGCGCCGGTCCGCGCATGGTGCCGCAGCAGG
Source organism: Streptomyces sp. YIM 98790 (assembly GCF_011421595.1). Classification (GTDB taxonomy): domain Bacteria; phylum Actinomycetota; class Actinomycetes; order Streptomycetales; family Streptomycetaceae; genus Streptomyces. The sequence goes on from NZ_WTLH01000030.1 coordinate 2,169, forward strand.
AACTCCAGCACCATCGACGGCGGGAACTTCGGTGCGCCGCCGAACCCGCCGTGCACCTGGTCGAAATCCCGGGTGAGCGCCAGCAGCGCGGCCGCCTGGTCGCTCTCCTCGGGCGGGCGGGGCGCGTCGTAGCTCAGCCTGCGCCCGGCCAGTTCCCGGGTGATCCGGCCCGCCACCTCGCCGACCTCCGTGCGGCGGTCCTGCCATGCGCCGTGCACTCCGGCGAGGAGCTGCCGGAAGGACGGCATGCCGTGCCGGGGCTCGGGCGGGAAGTACGTGCCGAAGTAGAAGGGTTCGCCCTCCGGGGTCATGAAGACGGTCATCGGCCAGCCGCCGTGCCCGGTCGCGGCCTGCACCGCCTCCATGTACACGGAGTCCACGTCCGGGCGCTCCTCACGGTCCACCTTCACGGCCACGAACCGCTCGTTGAGGTACTCGGCCACCTCCGGGTCCTCGAAGGACTCGTGCGCCATCACATGACACCAGTGGCAGCTGGCATAGCCGACGCTGAGGAGGACCGGAACGTCCCGGCGCCGCGCCTCGGCGAAGGCGTCGGGCGACCAGGGCCACCAGTCCACCGGGTTGTCCGCGTGCTGGAGCAGATACGGGGAGGTCTCATCGGCGAGTCGGTTGGCCATAGCCCCATCCTGCCCGACTGCCGCCCGCCCGGCCGCCCGGAGACGCTCCCGGCGGGGCGGCCCGGTCCCGGCCCGGCCCGCCGGCCGTGATCGCCGGCGGTGATCGCCGGGGCCCGGCCCGGACCCGTGTTCCCGGTGGCGGAGCCATTCCGCACTCCGGCCTCATGCCGGGGCGGGCTGAGTAAGCGCGGGTAAGGGGAGCGGACACGCGCCGGACGGCCGCCGAAACCGCGCTCTCTCACCACGCGTGAATATCCCCGGAGCGGTGGCGTACTTCTTCCGGCACGGCAAACGATGCCGTGGCGCGGGATTGCCGCCGCTCCCGGCCGGGGACCCGCACGGAATTGCCGGGACCGGGCGCCGCGTGATGTGCGGCGCCCGGTCCGGTTCATGTCTGCGCGGGCGGGCGGGCCCGGCCGGCCGGGCCGGGGATCGCGTGCTCAGCCCTGGTAGGGCTTGGCCTCCAGGATCTTCACCATGGCCTGCTTGCCGTTGGGGAGCTCGTAGTGCGCGTCCTCGCCGACCTTCTTGCCGTTGACCCCGCTGCCCATGGGGGACTGCGGCGAGTACGTCTCGATGTCCGAGGTCGCGAACTCCCGGGAGGCGAGCAGGAACGTCAGGGTGTCGTCCTCGTCGCCGTCGAAGGCAACGGTCACCACCATGCCGGGGGCCACCACGCCGGTGTCCGCCGGGGCCTCGCCGACCTTGGCGCGTTCCAGCAGCTGGCGGAGCTGGCGCACGCGCGCCTCCTGCTTGCCCTGCTCCTCCTTGGCAGCGTGATAGCCGGCGTTCTCCTTCAGGTCGCCTTCCTCACGAGCCGCTTCGATCTTCTTCGCGATCTCGGTGCGTGCAGGACCCTCCAGATACTCCAGCTCGCTCTTGAGCTGGTTGAACGCCTCCTGGGTCAGCCAGGTAACGTTTTCGCTGGTCTGGGTCACAAGTGCTCCTTGGGTACGTGTTCTGCTAAAAGCAACGCCCGCCCCGGATGACGTCGCCTGGCGGTCTTTCCGGGTGGGCGAAACATCGATCATAACGAAGGCCGATCGAGTTTCGGAAGAATTACCCTCCGGGACCAGACGCAAACCGGTGACCCGCGGTCGAAAAGTGGCAGGTCCGGGCCTGACCCCGCGGGACCGGCGGGGCCGCGGGACCGGGCGGGCCGAAGGCGGGCCGGCGGCCGGGACGCGGCCCGCGGATCAGTCCGGGGCCGTGGTGCAGCCCAGCAGCTCGGCGGTGGTGGCCCGGCCGATGGTCTTGAGGGTGACCGCGCGGTGCACCTGATCGGCCTCGTCCTCGAAGCGGAACTCGGCCCGGCCGACCTCCAGGCCGTCCACCGCCTGTGACCGGACCGTGCACAGGGCGGCGGTCCCGGCCGGTTTGCGCACCTGGATACTGGCCTCGACCTCGGTGTCCGAGAGTACCTGGAAGCCGGTGAGCTCGCCGGAGACCGGATTCTGCGTGACGTGGCTCCAGCCGGCCCAGACCACCCCGGCGGTCAGCAGGGCGCCCAGGACCGCGCCCAGCTTCTTCAGCCGCCGGTCGGTGCGGGCGTCGGCACCGGCCGGGCGTCCGTACCGGCCCTGCGGCGGCTGCTGCGGAGCGGTCGGCATGATCACTTCCTCGGGGCGGCGGGGAACACCCGGATTCCGGAATACGGTCGGCGGGACGGGCGCTGAGCCTGTTGTCAGACCCTTCGGCAACTATAGAAGCCACTGGCCGGGCACCGCCGACCGGACCGGCCGGATCCAGGACCGCGAGACGACAGGGACCGAGCCTTGACTGAGCAGCTTCGGCTCATGGCGGTGCACGCGCACCCCGACGACGAATCGAGCAAGGGCGCCGCGACGATGGCGAAGTACGTCTCCGAGGGCGTCGATGTGCTGGTGGTCACGTGCACCGGCGGGGAGCGGGGGTCGATCCTCAACCCGAAGCTCCAGGGAGACACCTACATCGAGGCGAACATTCACGAGGTGCGCGCCCGGGAGATGGCCGAGGCGCGGGACATCCTCGGGGTGAGGCAGGAGTGGCTGGGCTTCGTGGACTCCGGGCTGCCGGAGGGCGACCCGCTGCCGCCGCTGCCCGAGGGCTGCTTCGCCCTGGAGGACGTCGACGTCGCGGCCGGGCGGCTGGTGCGCCAGATCCGCGAGTTCCGCCCGCACGTGGTCACCACCTACGACGAGAACGGCGGCTATCCCCACCCGGACCACATCATGACGCACAAGATCACCATGGTGGCGTTCGACGCCGCGGGTGATCCGGAGAGGTATCCGGAGGCCGGGGAGGCCTGGCAGCCGCTGAAGCTGTACTACAACCAGGGCTTCAACCGTCCCCGCACCGAGGCGCTGCACAACGCGCTGCTGGAGCGCGGCCTGGACTCGCCCTACGGCGAGTGGCTCAAGCGGTGGGACGAGTTCAGCCGCAAGGAGCGGACGCTGACCACGTTCGTGCCCTGCGCGGAGTTCTTCGCCACCCGGGACAAGGCCCTGCTGGCGCACCGGACGCAGATCGATCCGGACGGCGGCTGGTTCGCGGTCCCGCTGGAACTCCAGCAGGAGATCTGGCCCACCGAGGAGTACGAGCTGGCCAAGTCCCTGGTGGAGACGACGGTCCCGGAGTCGGATCTGTTCGCCGGAATCCGCGGGCGGGTCTGAGCGGAGGCGGTCCGGCGGGCGCCGGGGGAACGGAGGGCCGTCCGGTCACACCGCGGGCGCGGGTGACCGGACAGGCGGGCCGCAGGAAGGGGACGCACGGCGGGACACGCAGGTGCGCACGGCGGGTCAGTGGTTCTCGGGGTCGCGGCTCTCCTTGAAGTCGATCTTGTTGAGCTGCCGGGTCATCGACTTCAGCAGCAGCCACACGGCCAGGCCCATCACGGCGAACACGACGAAGCCGAGCACGCCGGGTGTCACCGTGTACTCGTTCAGCTCACGTGCCGCCAGGGGAACAAGCTCACTCATACCGCCATTGTCTCCCCACCGGCCCGGAACACCGCAAGCACCCCGTGCAGCCGCTCCCGGCCCGTCCCGCGCGGGGCCGTTCCGCAGGCCGGGCCCGCCGCGCATCCGGCTCGGAGCGCGGCGGGCTCAGAGCACGGCGAGGACATCGCGGGCCGCGCGGCGGGGCACCATGCCCAGCCGCCAGGCGGCCCAGCCGTCCTCCGGGCCCCGGCCCCGCTCCAGCATCAGGCCGTAGGTCTCGGCGGCGTCCGCCAGCCGCGGATCGCGCAGCGGGTGGGCGGCGGCCAGAAGCTGTTCCAGTTCCTGCTGGGCGACGGCCTGCCCCACCTCCGAGCCGCCGGGCGAGGCCAGCGGCAGCAGGGTGCAGCGCAGGAAGGCCGCCCAGTCGGCGCCGCGCCGGTCGGGCCGGCCCTCGCCGTACCCCTCGGTGAACAGCGCCAGGGCCTGGTCCGTCAGCTCCAGGGCGGCGGCGAAGCGTTCGTTTCCGGCCTCGATGACGGCCAGCTCCACCGCCGACCAGGCCTCGCCGTGCGGGGCTCCGGAGCGTCGGTAGTCGCGGCGGGCATCGGTCAGGAGCTGCCGGGCGAAGCCGCTGTTGCGCAGCGATCCGGTGGCCTCGGCCCGCAGGTCCCTGGTCACCCGGCCGGAGTGGTGCCGGGCCGAGGCCAGGCCGTAGCTGTCCGGCATCCGGCTGAACATGGTGCGGGCCTGTTCCAGGGTGCGGACGGCGCCGTCGAGGTCCCCGGAGTCCTCCAGGGCCTGGCCCAGGTTGTACAGCGCCCAGGCCTCGCCACGGGCGTCCTCGTTCTCCCGGTGGCGGGCGAGGGCGGCGCGCAGTTCCTCGGCCGCGGCGGTGGACTCCCCCTCGTGGATACGGACCACGCCGAGCTGGGTGAGCGCCCACGCCTGGCCACGCGCGTCGCGGGACTGCTCGTACAGTGCCAGGGAGGCGCGCAGCTCCGTGCCGGCCTCCCCGGGTGAGCCGCGGCGCAGCAGGTTCTGGCCCAGCTGGAAGCGGGCCCAGGCCTCGCCGTGCACGCTGCCGCTGGCCCGGTGCAGGTCCAGGGATTCGGCGAGCAGCGCGAAGGCGGAGCCCACCCGGCCGCGCTCCCTCTCCACGGCGGCCAGCGCGTGCAGGGTCCAGGCGCGGTCGCCGGCCAGGGGCTCGCCGCGCTGGAGCTCCAGGGCCTCGCGCAGCTTCTCACCGGCCTGCGGCAGGACACCCTGGTGCTGGAGGGTGATGCCGAGGTCCCGCAGGGCGCGGGCGGCGCCGGGTGCGTTGTGCGCCTCCTGGTAGAGGCCGACCACGGTGGACAGGGTGGTGCGGGCCTTGTCGAGCTCGCCGAGCTGCCGCTCGGCCACGCCGGTGCGCCATTTGACCGAGCGGGTCAGCATGGACTGGTTGACGGCCTGGGTGAGCTCGTTGAGCTCGCCGAGCCGGTAGAGGTCGCCGCGCAGCAGGCAGTGGTCGCACAGCGCGCCCAGCAGGTGCTGGACCACCTCCCGGTCCACGGCCGGGTCGGCGTGGCGCAGGGTGGCGGTGATGAAGCTGGACTCGTCGTCCAGCCAGCTCAGCGCGGCGTCCAGGGACTTGAAGCCGTGCCCGCCGGCCGCGGCGGGCAGGAGCCCGGCGCGGGTGGAGGTGTTGCCGTCCACCAGCCGGAGGACGGTGTCGGCGAGTTCGGCGTAGCTGCGGATGAGGCGCTCCTGCGCGGCGATGCGCTCCTGCGGGGTTTCCTCGTCCCGCATCCGGGCGCGGGCGAAACGGCGCACCAGGTCGTGCAGCCGGTAGCGGTTGCCGCGCACCTGCCGGATCAGCCCGGCCCGGGTCAGCTCCTCCAGCCGCAGGGCGCCCTCCCGCTGCGAGGTGTCCAGCAGCGCGGCGGCGGCCCGGGCGCCCAGGCTCGCCCGGCCCACCAGGGCGAGCCGGCGCAGCAGCCGGCGGGCGGGCTCGGGCTGGTCGGCGTAGCGCAGCCGCAGGGTGCGCTCCACCGGGTCGGTGCCGGTGCCCGCGGGGCCGTGGGCCTCCAGGTCGTCGGCGAGGATCTGCGGGGTGCGCTGGTCCAGGGCGGCGCCGGCCAGGTGCAGCAGCAGCGGGCGGGCGTCGCACAGCTCGATCACCCGGGCCCAGGCGGGGTCTGCCGAGGGGGTGGCCGGCCCGGGGCCCTCGCCGCCGGCCGCGGCGCGCAGCAGGGCCTCGGCGTCGGCCCGCTCCAGGGGGCCGAGCGGCAGGTGGTGGACGGAGGCGTGCAGCTCCGGGTCGAGGGCGAGCGGCTCCTCGGCGGTGACCAGCACCAGGGAGTTGGAGCGCTCCGGGACGAGGGCCCGGACCTGTGCGGCGTCGGTGGCGTCGTCCAGGATGATCACCACGCTGAGGTCGGTGAGGTGCTGGTGGTAGCGCTCCAGCAGGCGGCGCAGCCGCTGCTCCTCGCCGCCGGGGCCGCCGCCCTCGCGGAACAGCAGCTGCTCGCGGGGGGCACCGAACCGGTTGAGCAGGTGCAGCACGGCGTCCCGGGTGGGCAGCGGGTCCTGGCTCTCCCCGCGCAGGTCGACCAGGCAGGCGCCGCGGAAGAGTTCCCGCATGTCGTGGGCGGCCCAGCGGGCGAGCATGGTACGGCCCGCGCCGCAGGGTCCGTGCACCATCACCACGGTGGGGCGGGTGTCGGTGCGGGCCCGGTCGCGGTGCACCCACTGGGTGATCTGGGCCAGCTCGCGGTTCCGGCCGATGAAGGGGTGGCCGCGGTCCGGCAGGCGGTCGAAGGACCTGGCCAGGACCGCGCGGGTGCGGGCTGCCCCGCCGCGGCCGGGCTTGCTGCGGCGGGGCGGCGGCTCGCCGGCCGGGGTGTCGGCCCGCCGGGGGGCGATGACCCGCTGCTGTTCCATCCAGGGCCGGATGCCGCGGACCTCGGCGGCGGTCAGCCAGGCGAGCCGGAGCTGTTCCACGCCGCCGGGCTGGTGGCGGCGGCCGGCCTGGGACTCGGTGGACCACCCGTGGGCCAGCAGGGCCTGGCAGGTGAAGCCGAGGAAGGCGGCCAGGGCGACGACGGCGGCGCCGGAGAAGGCGGGGCCGGCGTCGGTGTGGCGGCCGATGAGCAGCAGCGCGGCCAGGGCGGCGGCCAGCGCGGCGGCGGTGAGGCCGCCGAGCGCCCGGCCGTTGAAGCGGTCGGCCAGCCGCCCGGGGGCGTGGGCGAGCTCGGCCTGGCGGTAGTGCTCCCACTCCTCGGCGGCGGGACGGACGATGTCGGCCATGGCGTCCCGGGCGCGTTGCAGCAGCAGCCGCCCGTCGACGGTGTCGCCGGAGCGGCGCACCTCTTCCTCCACCGCCCGGGCGAGGAGCCGTTCCACGTCCGCACGGTGCCGGTCGGTCATTTCCACTCCGGCCATCACTTCCCCCTCCGTGCCTTTCCTGTAGCAGGAGGCGTTCCCTCCACGGTGGTCCATCAAGCTGATTTTGAGGGGGGTTTGAGGCATTGCCCCGGATGGGGGGCCGCGCGGTGGGTAGTTGTTCATGTTCGCCCGGCGGCGGACACGCCGGGAATCAGGGGCAGGGTCAGGAGCGGGGCAGGAAGCAGGAGCGGGGCAGGACGGCCGCGGCCCCGCTCCGGCGCCGGGCGGGCGCGGGGCGGGGCCGCGGGAGGTGCGGTGGCGGCGGGCGGCGGCTCAGCCGGCGTTGCTCTTGTACTTGCGCACCGCCAGCGTGCGGAAGACCGCGATGATCAGCACCGAGTAGATCACCGAGGCCAGCACGGGGTGCTGGAGCGGCCAGGCGTCGGGCGCCTCGTAGCCGGGGGGCAGGTTGCCGAACAGGTCCCGGACGGCCATCACCACGGCGCTGAACGGGTTGTACTCGGCGACCGGCTGGAGCCAGCCGGGCATGTTCTCCGAGGGCACGAAGGCCACCGAGATGAAGGTCAGCGGGAACAGCCAGATCAGCCCGGCCGAACCGGCCGCCTCGGGGCTGCGCACGGACTGGCCGATGAGCGCGCCGATCCAGGTGAAGGCGTACCCCAGGAGGAGCAGCACGCCGAAGGCGGCGAGCGCCTTGAGCGGGCCCTCGTGGATGCGCCAGCCGACCAGGAAGGCGACGATGGCCAGCACCAGCAGGATGAGCGCGGTCTGCACCAGGTCGGCGAGGGTGCGGCCGGTGAGCACCGCGCCGCGGGCGACGGGCAGCGAGCGGAACCGGTCCACGATGCCCTTGCTCATGTCCTCGGCGATGCCGATGCTCGGGCCGGCCACCGCGAAGGTGACGGTCTGCGCGAAGATGCCGCCCATCAGGAATTCCCGGTAGGCGTTGGGGTCCAGCCCGGCGCCGGGGATGTTGATGGAGCCGCCGAAGACGTAGCTGAACAGCACGACGAACATCACCGGCTGGATGAGCCCGAAGATCACCACTTCGGGGATCCGCTTCATGCGCAGCAGGTTCCGCTTGGCGATCACCAGGGAGTCGTGCACGGTCTGGCCGACGCCTATCTTCCCGGACACGGGGGCCGGGGCGGCGGCGGGCCGGTCGGTGGTGGCGGTCACTTGGTCACCTTCTCCTTCGCCGCGTCCTCGGCGGCCTTCTCGCCCTTGCCCCGGGCGCCTCTGCCCCGGCCGCCCGCGGCGGCCGTGCTGCCCTCCGCGTCCTCCTCGCTCCCGGCGTCCTCGGCGGTGTGGCCGGTGAGGGAGAGGAAGACGTCGTCCAGGGTGGGGCGGCGCAGTCCGATGTCGTCGATGGGAACGCCCCGGGAGTCCAGCTCGCGGATGATCTCGGCGAGCAGCTTGGCTCCGCCGGCCGCCGGCACGGTGAGCTTCCGGGTGTGGCCCTCCAGCTTGGCCTCGCCCTCGCCGAGCCGCTCCAGGATTTCCCTGGCCACCGGGATCTGGTCGCGGTCGTGCACCACGACCTCGATCACATCGCCCCCGGTCTGGTCCTTGAGCTGGTCGGAAGTGCCGCGGGCGATGATCCTGCCGTGGTCCACCACCGCGATGGTGTCGGCCAGGTGGTCGGCCTCCTCCAGGTACTGGGTGGTGAGCAGCAGCGTGGTGCCGCCGGCCACCAGCTCCTGGATGACCTCCCACAGCGCCTGCCGGTTGCGCGGGTCCAGGCCGGTGGTGGGCTCGTCCATGAACATCACGGGCGGGCTGACCACCAGGGCGGCGGCCAGGTCGAGGCGGCGGCGCATGCCGCCGGAGTAGGTCTTGGCGATGCGGCCGGCGGCCTCGGTGAGGTTGAACCGCTCCAGCAGTTCCTGGGCCCGCTGCCGGGCCCGCTTGGCGGGCAGCTGGTAGAGCTCGCCGACCATCTGGAGATTCTCCAGGCCGGTCAGATACTCGTCGACCGCGGCGAACTGGCCCGACAGGCCGATCGAGCGGCGCACCTCGTTGGGATGCCTGAGCACGTCGATGCCCGCCACCTCGGCGCGGCCGCTGTCCGGCTGGAGCAGGGTGGTGAGCACTCGCACGGTGGTGGTCTTGCCGGCTCCGTTCGGCCCGAGCAGGCCGAGCACGGTGCCTTCTGGTACGTCGATGTCTACGCCGTCCAGTGCCCTGACATCGCCGAAGGTCTTGACAAGGCCCTCGGCGTATATGGCGCCTGGCATGTTGTCTCCCGGTTGGGGGTCTGATCGGTTTCCCGGGTGGTCCGGCCCGGTCGGCGGGTTTCAGGCTGGCCCGCGCAGGGCGCCGCCGCCACTTCACACTATCGCGATGTATCGCGTTATACGCAAGGCGCCGGCCGCACCGCGCGGTCCGGCACGGCGGCCGGACCGCCTCCCCCGTGGGCGGCCCGGCCGGGTCCGGCAGAGGCGGACGGCAGGCCCTCAGCCGAGGACCGTGTAGCCCGCCCGGTGCAGGGCGGTTCTCACCTCCGCGCAGTGCTCATGGCCCTGCGTCTCCAGTTGCAGTTCCACCTCCGCCTCGTCGACCCGCAGCCGCGGGTCCGTCCGCACGTGATTGACGGAAAGGACGTTAGCGTCGGCCACTGACAATTCCGCGAGCAGCGCCGCCAGCACCCCCGGACGGTCCGGCAGCCGCAGCCGCAGCGACAGGTACCGGCCCGCCGCCGCCATGCCGTGGCGCAGCGTGCGCTGAAGCACCAGCGGATCGACATTGCCCCCGGAAAGCACCGCCACCACCGGTCCGTCGAACGACTCCGGCGCCGACAGCAGGGCCGCCACCGGGCTGGCCCCGGCCGGCTCCACCACCAGCTTCGCCCGCTCCAGGCAGAGCAGCAGGGCGCTGGAGAGCTCGTCCTCGGTCACGGTACGGATGTCGTCGACCAGAGCGCCAACGATTTTGAACGGCACATCGCCGGGCCGGGCCACCCGGATGCCGTCCGCCATGGTGGACGCCGCCTCCAGCGCCACCGGACGGCCGGCGGCCAGCGAGGGCGGATAGGCGGCGGCCCCCTTCGCCTGCACGCCGACCACCGAGACGTCGGGCCGCAGCGACTTCACCGCCAGCGCCACCCCGGCGGCCAGCCCGCCGCCGCCCATGCCGAGCACGATGGTGCGCACCTCGGGGCACTGTTCAAGAATCTCCAGCCCGATGGTCCCCTGCCCCGCGATCACATCGGGATGATCAAAGGGGTGAATGAAAACTGCACCTGTTTCCTGGGCATACTCCTGTGCCGCGGCCAGCGTTTCGTCCACCACTTGACCGTGCAGTCGCACATCCGCGCCGTACTCCCGGGTAGCGGCGATCTTCGGCAGCGCCGCCCCGGCGGGCATGAAGACGGTGGCCGGCACCCCGAGCAGGGTGGCCGCCAGGGCCACGCCCTGGGCATGGTTGCCGGCGCTGGCCGCGACCACTCCCCGGGCCCGCTCCGCGGGGCCGAGGGCGGCGATCCTGGTGTACGCGCCACGGATCTTGAACGAGCCGGTGCGCTGGAGATTCTCGCACTTCAGATGCACCGGAGCGGAGACCAGCCGGCTCAGGTGGCGGCTGCCCTCCAGGGCGGTGACGCGGGCCACTCCGGCCAGCGTCTTCTGGGCGGCGAGGATGTCCTCCAGATCCGGCGGGGAGACCGGGTCGCGGTCGGCCGGGAGCGGACGGTCGGTCGGGGCGGGGGTACCGCCCGGGGCGTTGCTCGCGGGGTTCGCGGAATTCGCAGCCATGCGGCAAGTCTGGCAGCCGGCCCGCGCGGCGGCTCGGGCGAGCCTCCCCCGCCGCACTCCGCACAACGCCCCGCAGGCCCCGTCAGCAACCATCCGAAACGTTCCAAGGCGACCATTTCGTTGCCGGGCCAGTCCAGTTATCGAATGGTGTTGTCAGAGGTTTACGCAACGGTGTCCGCACATGGTCTGCGGCGCGTACTCTGTGGCGCACCGCACACACAAGCCCTTCTTCTACCCTCACCCCTCCTAACGCAACCGTTGGAAATGAAGCCTGAAACAACTGCACCCCAGGACCAGATCAGTCCCCACCTCGACGCGCTCCAGCACGAAGTGGCGATCTTCGCCCGGCGCGCGGAACAGACCCGCCTCGGCGGTCTGGGCCCCGCGCGCAACTCCATGGACCGCGCCGCCTACCTGCTGCTCAGCAAGCTCGACCAGCAGGGCCCGACCGGGGTCAAGGCCCTGGCCGCCGGCATGGGCATCGACTCCTCGACGGTGACCCGGCAGGTCGCCCCGCTGGTCGAATCCGGGCTGGTCACCCGTACCGCCGACCCCGACGACGGCCGGGCCGTCGTCCTTCAGCTCTCCCCCCGGGGCAGTGTGCGCCTGGCGGAGGTGCGGCGTTCGCGCTGCAAGCTGATGACCCGGCTGACCGAGCACTGGTCGGACGACGAGCGCGAGGTCTTCCGCGAGCTGCTCACCCGGTTCAACACCGCCGTGGCCGAGTGGCAGAACAACTACACCCTGCCCGAATAGGCCCGCCGGCCGCGGGGCACCGGCCGCCGGCGCCCGCCCGGTGACCACCAGCACCAGCACCGATACCCGTACGAATACCAGCACGAGCACCAGTACCAGCACGAACTGCACGGAGAACCCACCGGGGCGGTACGGTCCGGGCCGCTGATGCGGCGGCGGCACGGACCGGGACAGCGCCCGGCAGACAGGGCCGGCGGCCGGACTCAGCCCCGCACCGCCGGCCCCCTTCCGTGCCCTCCACGCACGCCGTACCCGGGCCGGAAGCCGCGGCACACGGCGGTACGGCGCGGCACGCGGATCAGCCGAGGGCGCCGAGCGCCTGGCCGAGATCGGCCAGCAGATCCTCCGCCGCCTCGATCCCCACCGACAGCCGCACCAGGTCGTCCGGCACCTCCAGCGCCGTACCGGCCGCGGAGGCGTGCGTCATCCGCCCCGGGTGCTCGATCAGCGACTCCACCCCGCCCAGCGACTCGCCCAGCGTGAACACCCGCGCCCGGTCGCACACCTCGACCGCGGCCCGTTCCCCGCCCGCGACCCGGAACGACACCATGCCGCCGAAGCCGCGCATCTGCTTGGCCGCGGTCTCGTGCCCGGGGTGGGACTCCAGGCCCGGGTAGTAGACCCGGGTCACCTTCGGGTGCGCGGACAGCATCGCGGCCACCCGCGAGGCATTGGCGCAGTGCCGGTCCATGCGCACCGCCAGGGTCTTGATGCCGCGCTGCACCAGCCAGGCGTCGAACGGCCCGGCCACCGCCCCCATCGCGTTCTGGTGGTAGGCCAGCTCCTCGCCCAGCTCCTCGTCCGCCGTGACCAGCGCGCCGCCGACCACATCCGAGTGCCCGCCCATGTACTTGGTGGTGGAGTGCACCACCACATCCGCGCCCAGCGCCAGCGGCTGCTGGAGATAAGGGCTGGCGAAGGTGTTGTCCACCACCAGCCGGACCCCGGCGGAGCGTGCGATGTCCGCCAGCAGCGCCAGGTCGGTGATGCCCAGCAGCGGATTGGACGGGGTCTCCACCCAGATCAGCTTCGTCTCCGGGCGGAGCGCCGCCCGCACCCGGTCCGGGTCGGAGGTGTGCGCGACCGTCCAGGTCACCCCCCAGCGCTCCACCACCTTGGCGATCAGCCGGAACGTGCCGCCGTACGCGTCGTCCGGGATGACCAGGTGGTCGCCGGGACGGAGCACGGTGCGCAGCAGACAGTCCTCGGCGGCCAGACCGGAGGCGAAGGCCAGGCCGCGGCGCCCGCCCTCCAGCGCGGCGAGGTTCTCCTCCAGCGCGGTGCGCGTGGGGTTGGCGGACCGGCTGTACTCGTAGCCGCCGCGCAGGCCGCCGACGCCGTCCTGCTTGTAGGTGGAGACCTGGTAGATCGGCGGCACCACGGCGCCGGTGGCGGCGTCCGGCTCCTGGCCGGCGTGGATGGCAAGGGTTTCGAAACGCGGCCGGTCGCCGCCGGTTTCCTGCTGCTGCGGTTGCATGGCACCACCGTAGACCGCCGTACCGTGGAAGGAGGAAAGCGACCGGCCGTATCCGCCGCCGCGCCCCTGCCGTAGCTTGTGTGCTCGCCGTCCGTGCCCGTCACCGTCCGTCCGTCCGTTGTCGTCCTCCACCGGAAGCCGCACCGCCATGGAACTCCTGCTGGTGATCTTCGCCGTCGCCGTCCTCGGCTCGATCGTGGCCAGGCCCGCGATTCTGCGCCGCCTCGAACGGCGGCACTACGAGCGGGCCGCCGCCTCGTCGCCGCCCCCGCCGCTCGCTCCCGACGCCTCCCAGGCCGCCCCCGGCGACGGACCGGTGTCGTTCCGCAAGGACGGCGACGGGCCGGGCCGGGTCACCGAGGGCGGCCTGGTGCCGGTGGAGAACCTCGACCAGCGGCTGCCCGGCCCGGACGACGCGCTGATCGAGGCCCTGGAGCAAAGCCAGCGCACACAGGACTGGCGCCCGGCGGGGCAGCTCCTGGCGATGACCGATGACGCCGAGCTGCGCTGGCAGCGGGTGCAGTCGCTGGCCGGGGCCGCCGCCATGGAGCTGGCGCAGTGGCAGCGGGCGCAGGGCTCCGCCGGACCGGCCGAGCAGCCGGGCGGGGCCGCCGCGCCCGGCACCCCCGGCGGGGACCAGGGTGATGCCGGCTGGCTGCGCGAATGGCGGCGGGAACAGCCCGCCGACCCCGGCGGCGCCCAGGTCTACGCCCAGTTCCTGGTCTGGCAGGCGGTCTCCGACCCCGGCTCGCCCAGCCACCGGATCATCCTGGAAGAGGCCCGCACCGTCTGCCGGGAGGCCGCCCGCCTTGCGCCGCAGGACCCGACACCGCTGATCACCGAGCTGATGGTGGCCCGCGCCCTGGGCTGCGACCGCCAGGAGTTCGAGGCGCTGTGGCAGCGCGTCGCCGGTCTCGCCCCGGACCACATGGGCGCCCATCTCGCCGCCCTGACCTACTGGTCCGAGAAGTGGCACGGCTCCCGGAAGGAGGCGTACGCCTTCGCCGAGCGGGCCGCCGCCGGGGCCGCCCCCGGCAGCCTGCTGCCCGCCCTGCCGCTGTTCGCGGTCTACGACCACCTGCCCGACGTGACCTTCGCCGAGGGCGTCTACCAGGGCAAGGTCGTCACCGACGCGATCGAGGCGGCGCACTACGCGCTGCACCACGCCCGCGCCGGGCACCCCGTGCTGCCGCATGTGCAGCACCTTCTGCTGTTCTTCCTGGTGCGTGCCGAGCGGTACGCGGAGGCCGCGGAACAGGTGCGCGCGGTGGATGGTTATGTAGGTGCCCTCCCCTGGGTGAACAGCGAGAACCCGGCCCGTCAGTACGCCGCCTACCGGGCCCTGGCCATCGGCGGTCATTAAGGAGTGATCCGCGTGCGCTTCCGCGTCAAGGACCGACTGCCCACCCCGGAGGAGGCCCTGCCGGGCCGCGACGCCCCCGCCTTCCCGGTACCCGACCGGCACACCGTGCTGGGCAATCCGCTGCTCCCGCCGTACCCGGAAGGGCTGGAGACGGCCGACTTCGCCCTGGGCTGCTTCTGGGGCGCGGAACGGCGCTTCTGGCAGACCCCGGGCGTGTGGACGACCCTGGCCGGCTACCAGGGCGGCCACACCCCGAACCCGACCTACGAGGAGGTCTGCTCCGGCCTGACCGGGCACACCGAGACGGTCCGGGTGGTCTTCGACCCGTCGCGGGTCTCCTACGAGCGGCTGCTCCAGGTCTTCTGGGAGGCCCACGACCCCACCCAGGGCTTCCGCCAGGGCAACGACGTCGGCACCCAGTACCGGTCGGCGGTCTTCACCCACTCGCCGGCGCAGCAGGAGCAGGCGTCGTTCTCCCGCACCGCCTACCAGCAGGCGCTGACCGCGGCCGGACACGGAGTCATCACCACCGAGATCCTCCCGGCCGACGGCCGCCCCTTCTACCCGGCCGAGGACTACCACCAGCAGTACCTGGACAAGAACCCGGCCGGCTACTGCGGCATCGGCGGCACCGGTGTCAAGCTAAGTGACCCGATCGACGGCGCTTCCTGCCCGACCGGCATCCTGCCCGCCGACGGCTGACCTGCGCCGCGCCACGTACCGCCCGCACGTGCCAGCGCGGGCGGTCGGAGGGACTTTCGGGCGGGAGCTGCCATGGGGGGAGAGATCGGGTGCCCGTACGCTGGCTCCGCGAATCGGGCGGGCTTGTGGCCTGCCCGGTATGTAGCCCGATGGGCACCCGGCCTTCGAGGCTCCCCCCATGGTGGCTGCCTAAGAGTCCCGGAGACCGACCGCCCCAACCACCGTCCGTGTCAGGCGCATTGCAGCACCTCGCCCAGCTCTCGGATGCCGGGATCACTGCTCATTCTCCGGCTGAGAAGGCCGTGGAGCGTGCGAAGGTCGTCGGCCGCGTAGCGGTTGAGTCTCACCGCGTCCGGGGCGAAGGTCCGGGCCGTCTGGCTGGCGGCGTCCAGATCACCGGCCGCCGAGTGAGCGCGGGCCAGGCAGGCGCCGTACCACGCGCGGTCCCGCACGTAGCTGGCCGGAAGCTGATTCAGGAAGAGCTCAAGGGGAGCGATCGCCTGGGAGGCGTCGCGGCCGGTCCGCTCCACCAGGTCGAGCATGATCATGCCGCGCTGGCCCGCCAACCAGGTTTCGCCGTAGAAGTACATCCATGACGGCTCGTCCTCGGGGTGCTCGGCGGCGCGGCGGATCAGCCGCTCTGCGGTGTCCAGGGCGGCCAGGGTGGCGCTGGCGTCTCCGCCCAGGGCATGACCACGGGCGGTCATCTGGGTCGCCATGCCCTGTACCCCGGGTGTGATGCGCCCTTCGTGCCAGCGGGCGGCCTCGCTCAGCCTGACGGTGCGGGACGGGTTCCCGACGCTCCAGGCAAGGTGTGCCTTCATGCTGAGAGCGGTGGCGGCCATGCTGGCGTCACCGGCCTCCATGGCCCAGTCATGCGCGCGGTCGTACCACCCCAGCGCAGCCGCCTTGTCGCCCAGGTCGTTGCACATCCAGGCGACGAACTGCGCGTACTGGGCAACGAGACTCGTGAGCTGATCGGCAAGCGGGCCGGAAGCGTTCCGGGTGAGGGCCGAGACCGAGGACAGTTGCGCCCGTACGACTGCGATGACCGGTCCGGCGCCGATGGTGTCCTCCGCTTTACGGTGTTCGGCAAGGCACCGGTGCAGCCACTCGGCCACAGACGCGTCGACGTGGTGGCGCGGTCGCTCCATTGTCCGGGTGATGCGGTCGTTGAGGTCGGGGTCAGGTGCCAGACCCGGAAGCGACAGGACTGGTACAGGTGGTTCGGGCGACTGGTCCGGTGAGGACTGCTTGGCCCCGAGCCGGTAGAGCGCTCCGCCGGACTCGGTGAGGTCGTCGAGCATCCGGGCAAGTCGCAGCGAAGGCTGTTGCTTCCTGCTGAGCACACGACTCAGGAACGCCCGGTCGTAGTTGAGTGCCCGTGCTGCGGCGGTTATGGAGTACCCGCTGTGTTCGAGTGCTTGCCTGGCTCGCTCCGCGAAGTCACTCACTGCAATCAGTCCTCACTGAGGGGGTGACTGACAACTCCTCAGTGTAGTCACGCTGGTCACCTGTTGAGTCACACACGGCGGCGCAAACCATGGTCACGCAAGCACGTACCCCCGCGACGTGGCGACGTCCGGGGGCGTGGCCAGACGCTGACAAGGAGCGCTGACGGAATGAAGAGTAACGCCGGGTCGCCGGTGGGTGGTGCGGCCGGGAGCGGGAAGCGGCCACCGGAGCTGCGTACGGGTGTGGTGGCCCGTGACACCGTGCGGGACAGGGTCGGAGAAGTGATGGACTTCGACCGCATCTGGGTGCACCTGCGCCCGCTGGGAGGCGGCCGGGAGTGGCAGGCGGACCGTGAGGACGTGGTGGTCCTCGGCGATCCTGCGTCGCTCAGCGCCCGGGTGGCCGTGACGAACAACCGGTCACGGCGGGGGACGCTGCGATGAGCCGGGCTGTCATCAGAACGGCCGAGTGGACACTGACGCTGGACCCGTCGCCGGAGATGCCCCGGGCGGAGTTCGCAGCCGAATGCGCGGACTGCGGTGCGAAGTCGCTGACGGCACGGGATGAGCCGCTGTCGGTAGAGATGTGGGCGATCAAGCACACGGGGCTGAACCCCTCGCACCGGCGGTTCGCGCTGCGGATTGAACAGCGCTGGGTGGTGGAACCGGCGCCGGGCAACCCCTACTACGACAGTGACGCAGCAGAGCGGCGCGACTGGGCGTCTGGGATGAGGTTGTCGGGTAGCGACCGGTGATGGTTCCCCGGGGGCTTCTTCGCGCACCGGCTCCCGGGGTTGCGGCGGATGGCTGTCCGTCGTGTGCGGTCCGGTTCCCGCTGTGGCTCACGGGGACCGGGCCGCTTACCTGCGTCTGCGGCCGGGGTTGGGCTGGTGGTGGTTCAGCGGTGGGTGAGGGCCGCCGCGGATGCCGCGCTGCTGCCAGTCCCGGCAGATGCTCGACAGGCTCTCCCCCGCCAGCGCCCGGCCGGCGCCCTCGCGGATGGTCTCGGCCTCGGCCTCCCGGACGGTGACACGGTCGTCCTCGTAGCCGAACGGGCGCATACCTCCCCCGGCGACCTTGCCGCTCTCGGCGGCCTGTCGGCGCTGGCGCTTCTGGCGCTCGGCCTTGTGCTCCGCCTCATGCCGGGCGGCGGCGCCCAGCATCCGGGCCACCATGCGCCCGGTCGGGGTCGCCAGATCGATTTCCCCGCTGACGTGGCCAGTTCGAGGCGGTACCGGTCCGCCAGATCGATCACGTCTTCCAGTTCGCGGGGCGAGCGGGTAAGGCGGTCCACATGCCAGCACACGACCGCATCGACGTAGCCGCTGTGGATGTCCCGCAAGAGTTCCTGCCACTTCGGCGCGGGGCTCCCGAATAGGCGCTGACGTCGTTGTCGGGGTGGACGGCGATGACTTCCCAGCCCTTGCGGGCGCACAGGGCACGGCAGTCCTCCTCCTGGCGGGCCACCCCAGCCCTGCGCCGCCCCGGTCCTGGCTGATCCGGCAGTAGATCGCTGCTCGTCGGCTCACGGGATACATAGGGTTCAGGCTCGTAGGCACCGGTGTCTTCTGCCCCGTGGGCTTCTTCCCCGCCGAGAGCGGGCCCGGGGCCTTCCCCGGCCGGTCGCACCCGGCTCGGCGCACGGCCCCGTTGCGGACGATCCGCTCGTCCGAGAGGGGGTCGTTCGCTTCCCCTTCGAGGAAGTGGCTCAGCAGGAGCCGCTGTGTGTGGCGCATCAGACGGCATCGCGGCGGCGCCCGGCTCGGCGCACGTCCGGGCGCTCCCGGGCTGGCACGCTCGACCTGCGCACCCGGGCGCACACCCCCGGGTCCACGGGCACGTCCTCGCCAGGAGTGATGGGAGGTGCGTCCTCCGGTCCGGTGGTTCCGGTGGTCCTGATGGGTGATGCGGTGGGCGCTGCGGCGCGCCACCGGGCGGGGCCGCGGGCAGCCTGCGGGACCGGGCGGCATCAACCGGGCCGCCCATCCTGACGGGACCGGACCGGCATGTACTTCAGACATCTGGCACACGGGGTACGGGCCTCGCTGCGCAACAACGGGCAGGCGTACGGGTTCTCGGTGTCGATCACGGCATCGCTGGCGCTGCTGAACGCCGAGGCGAGGCTGTCCGGAGCGGTGCACATCATCTACTTCGCGCTGGGCGCGGCGGCGGCGTTCAGCATGCTGGAGGCGCTGGGGTCGGCGGGATTCCGCCGGCCGCTGGAGCGGGAGCCGGGCACGGTCACGGCCCTGGGCATCTCGCTCAGCCCGGTCTCCGTGGGCAGCTCGGCGCTGCTGGCGTGGGCGGTCGCCCACTTCGTCGGCGGGCTGGCGGCCTGGCCGCTGACCGGTTTCCTGGTGTCCGTCGGGTACTCGACGGTGGCCGGGGTGGAGCTCGCCCTGGCCCAGCGGGCACAGGAATCGTCGGAGCACGGCACGGAGACCGAGCGGGAGGCCACCGAGGAAGAGGAGGAGCACCGCCGCGGCGGCGAGGGGGAGTAGCCCGGCGGCGGGACGGCCGGGCATCCGGCGGCTTCTTCCGCCGGCGGCAGCGTCCGGTGAGGGTCTGTCAGTGCGGGGTGGGATGGTGGAGCCATGGAAGTGGCGGGGTTGGTGACGGTGGACCGGGAGTGTCCGCCGGCCGGCGTGCGGGTCGACTGGGGGGCGGTGGAGGAGTGGCTCGGCGTGCGGCTGCCGGGCGCCTACAAGGCGCTGGCCGAGGCCTGGGGGCCGGCGGATGTCGGTGAGCATGTGTGGCTGCATGTGCCGTGCCGCCAGCAGGGCCGGTTCGACTACGGCGACTGGCTGCGCTCCACGCACCGCATGTGCCGGATACTCAGCCGGGAGGCGGGTGGCGGGCGGGCGCCGGAGTTCCGGCCGTCACCGGGCGGGCTGCTGGCCTGGGGGACGACCCGCTCCGGCGAGGAGCTGTTCTGGGACACCTCGGCGGCGGACGACCCGGACGGCTGGACGGTCGCGGTGTTCCAGCGGGACGCCCTGTACCGGGGAGCCGCTCCGTGGTGGAGCACGGGGCTGACCCTGCCGGAGTTCCTGGCGGCGGTGGTACGCGGACCGGTGACGCCGCCGGCCGGCACGGCGATCGGGCCGCTGCCCGCGGTGGTGGCCCGGAACCGGCTGCTGACCAGGCCCGAGCCCTGGGTTCCGCCGCCGCGGCGGGAGCCGCTGCCGCCCGGCCGGCGGCGGTTCGCGCTGGAGACGGGCCGCGGGATGGCGGCGCTGCGGGTGCTGGTGCCGCCGCCGGACCGTGCCGAGCCGGGGAATCTGGGCTGGGAGTGGCTGGCCGGGGAGCTGGGCACCCGGCTGCCGCGGGAGTACGCGGAGCTGATGCGGGTCTACGGCGCCGGGGTGTGGGCCGAGTGGCTGCGGTTCCGGCCCCCGCTGGACGGCGGCGAGGCGGGGCTGGTCGCGCTGGCCCGGGCGGAGGCGCGGGCCTGCCGGGAGCTGCGGGCGGAGTTCCCGGAGGAGTATCCGCTGCCGGTGTGGCCGGAGCCGGGCGGGCTGCTGCCGTTCGCCGACTCGGTGGACGGTGATGTGCTGGGCTGGCTCACCGGGGGCGAGCCGGACACCTGGCCGCTGGTGATCCGCCCCCGGCATACCGGCCGGGGCGCGGTGCTGCGCGGCACGTCGCTGGTCGGGATGGTGCTGAGCTGGCTGCGCGGCGAGGGGCGGATATCCGGCCTCCCGGCCCTGGACCGGGACGACGATCCGCTGGAGTTCGCCACCTTCCGGCAGCCGTTCCGCTGACCGGGCCGGAGCGGCCGGGCCGCCCCGGCATCCGGCCGTTCACGGAGCACGGCGGTCCGGGCCTGCCGGCTCCGGCCGCCTGCCGCGGCACCGCACCCCTCGGCACCCCGCTGCCCGTCCCCGGCCGTGGCCACCACCACGCACCGCTCCTCCCTGGCCGCCCTCGCTGCTGCGCCCGGGACCCGGTGCGCGGGTCAGCGGATGCGGCGGCGGTGGTCGAGGAGCAGCGCCAGCGCGCCCAGCGCCAGCAGCCCCGCGTACCGGCCGCGGCCGGCGCCGCGCTCGGCCGGCCCGGGCAGCGGATGCCGGATGTCCAGCGCGATGCGGCGGTTGGCGGCGTCGCTGAGCACGCTGCGGAACTGGTCGGGCGCCACCACCCCGGCCAGCATCAGTTCCATCGCCATCCGGCCGAGCTGCGGCAGCGAGACCATCTCGCCCACCAGCGCCATCAGGATGGTCCGCACCTCGCTCTGGAAGACCTCGGACAGCGCGAGCTCGGGCGCCAGGCAGCGCACCGAGCCCTCCAGATTGGCGAAGGACTTGCCGAGCAGGGAGATGGTGGGGGCGGAGGCGATGCCGCGCTTGGTGGCCTTCTCCAGGACGGTGGTGAAGGAGACGCCGAAGTTCAGCTCGTCCAGCGAGGCGCTGCTGACCCGGGGGATGAACGCGGCCATGTCGGAGGCGAAGGCGGGGAAGTTGGCCCAGGACGTGGAGCGGCCCATCTCGGCCCAGTGCCGGGCCAGGCCGTGTCCGTCGTTGGTGGCCAGCGCCATCAGCAGCGGCATCAGCTGGAGGCTGGTGCGCCGGTCCAGCCGTCCGACCATGCCCCAGTCGATCAGGGTGGCCGGGCCGCCGGGCATCGCGAAGACGTTCCCGGCGTGCGGATCGGCGTGGAAGAACCGGTCCACGAAATAGCCCCGGTACATGAAGGACAGCAGCTCGCGGCCGATCTCCTTGCGTTCCCGCTCGCTGAACGCCCGCTTGTCGGTGTAGCGCACCGACTCGCCCGGTGCCATGGACTGCACCAGCACCCGCGGGGTGGCGTGCAGCACCTCCGGCACCTGGAGGGTGCGGTACCTGTGCCGCCGGATGTTGGCCCGGGCGGTGTCCATGTGGGCCGCCTCACCGGTGAAGTCGAGCTCCGGTTCCATGGCGTCGAAGACCGAGCCGAGCATGGCTTCGAGGTCGATGAGTTCGTTGAACTTCGGTGCGGTGCGAGCCACGATCCGGGCCGCCTTGCGCAGCAGCGCCATGTCGGCCAGCACCGACGCCCTGATGCCGGGGCGCTGGATCTTGACCACAGCCCTCCGGCCGCCGGGCAGGCGCGCCCGGTAGACCTGGGCGAGCGAGGCGGCACCCAGCGGCTCCACGGTGTCGATGTCGTCGAAACGGTACTTCCAGTCGGGGCCGAGATCGCGCTCCAGCTGGGGCTCGAACACCGAGAACGGCCGGACGTCCACCTGGTCGTGCAGATTCTGCAGCTCCGCGATCATGGCGGGCGGGACCATGTCGGGCCGGGTGGAGAGGATCTGGCCGAGTTTCACGTAGAACGGGCCCAGGCTCTCCAGGGCGTGCCGGACGGCCTTGGCCCGGCGCTGCTCGGCGCTGACCGGGTCCTCCGCCGGATCCGACTGGGGCGGCGGCGGTACCTCTCTGAGCATCGGCAGCGGCCACCGGCGGTCCCGGGCCAGCTCGCCGACTTCTGCGGCGACGAGCTGGCCCAGGATTCTCACCACCAGACGCAGACGATCGCCGACCTTGGCGGCCACTGCCTCGGTGCCTCCCTGTTCGCGGACGGAAGTGATCGGGACGGGCGGTTCGCGGAAGGACGGGCTGCTGAGCAGCCGTCTGCCCGGAGCACCGCGCGGCGGATCACCGGACGGCGTGCGCAGGTGGTGGTCAGCCGACGGCCTTGGCGCCGCCAGGAGTGGGTGTCAGGGCGTTGACGCTGGCCTGGAGCGCCTCCAGGGTTCCGGCCATGGAGGCCATGAGTTCAGTGAGCCGGTTGAGCTGCGCGGGCATGGCGGCCAGCCCTTCCATCGCGCCGACGGCGCCGAGCGGGCTGCCCGCACCGCCGCCCCCCGCACCGCTCGCGAGCTGCCCGGCCGCGTTTCCCGCGCCGCTGGTCAGCTGCCCGACGGCGCCGAGCGGGCCGGCGGCTCCGCCGCCGGACGCGCCGGTCGCCGCACCGAGCGCGGTCAGCGGGTTGATTCCCAGCTGGGTCAGCGCTCCGACGGTGCGCAGGGTGTCCTCCGGCAGCGCGGAGACCCAGTTTCCGAACCGGTCCCGGCGGCGGTCCCGGTCACGGTCCCGGTCCCGTTCACGGTCCCAGTCCCAGCCCCGGTCGCGGTCACGGCCGCGGTCCCGGCGGCGGTCCCGCTCGTCGCGATCGAGGATTTCGTCGAAGGCTTCCTTGCAGGCGTCGACGGTGTCCCCGATCAAATCCTTGAGTGTTTCCTGGGTGTTTTTCCTGTCGGACATGTTCTCTTCTTCCCTTCCGTAAGGCCCGGAAGGCGCCGGCCCGCCGGCCGCGGCCGGCCGCGGCCCGGCGTGTTCTCCGTGGATGTCCCGGCGGCCGTGGTCATTCCAGGGCCTTGGAACACACCATGCGCAGTCGCGCCCGGCCCCGGGTGAACGCGCCCTCCGCGGCCTTGACGGAAATCTCGTGCATGCGGGCGAACTCGGCGGTGGATATGCCGTCGGCCCGGGCGAGTATCACCTGCTGCTCACGGCCCCGCAGGGACCGGGCCTGTTCGAGCAGCCAGCGGCCGAATTCCCGGTCGCAGACGCCCTCCTCCGGGGTCTCCGACTGCTGAGGACCGAAGGCGCGTTGCAGCAGGCGCTTTCTGCGCTCCGCCTCCCGGTAGAAGTCGATGCACAGCCGTACGGCAACCGAGGTGAGAAACGGGCCGACACGTTCCTCGTCCAGATTCCGGTGCATGGCCGCGCGCAGCATGATCTCCTGCACGCAATCCTCGGCATCCTGAGAATTCGGTATCCTCCGGCGGACCAGCCGCAGCAGACGATCCTGGTGAGGGAGGATCCCCTCCCAGGGGCTCGTTCGATCTGGATCATCCATGAGCTTCCCTGGAGTCACTCGACCGGCGCGACCTGCGGGTGTGCGGTCGCGCTGCATGACTAGCCAGTTACGCACTGCGACAAACGGCGGTCAGGGCGAATCACACCTCCGAAGGAAGCTGTGTTGAAAGGGGATTGAGAACGTACACCCCGTGTTATCAGGGCCGGTTCAGCGGACGTCCGGCTCGGGCAGCTCTCCTTCCCCGGTGTCGCCCTCCTCGGTGTCCCATTCCTCTTCCTCGTCGTCCCAGGGCCATTCCTCCTCCGGGTCGTATTCGGCCAGCTCGCTGCTCCACGAGGCCTGCGCCAGTTCCACCCCCGGCACCTCGCTGACCAGGTCGATCGGGTCGACCAGATACGCCAGGGCCTCGGCCGCGTCCTGCGACACCGCCTCCAGGGCCATGCCGCGCTCCTCGTCGGGCATCAGCTCGTCCTCGGCGATCCGGGAGCGGGCCGCCTCGATCAGCAGCAGGACGTCGGAGGCCTCCAGCACCATGTCGATGCGGAGACGGACATATTCGGACTGTTCCTCACTCATGTTTCGGAGGGTACGGCGCCGGGCCGCCGCCACTTCCCCGCGACCCGCAGCGCCTCGTAACATCACTGCTCACGCCTCGCTCCGCGGGCATGTTCCGGAGCGTGGCCTCCCCTGCGCAAGCACTCCCCCGCTCCGAACGTTCCCGTCCCCGCGTCCCCACGCACACGTCCCCACCGCAGTCCCCCCACCGCAGTCCCCGCACCGCACCACCCGGGAGCCCTCCGTGGCAGACCACCGCCGTATGGCCGACCGCCGCACCCTGATCACCGGCTTCGTGGCCGGCGGGGTGCTGTGCGGAATCTGGCTGATGCCGCCCGCGTCCGCGGGCGGTGACCCGCCCGCCGCCCCGGCCGCCGAGCAGACCGCCCCCGATCCGGACGACACCGCCCGGCCCGACGAGCCGGGAGCACCCGGCACACCCGGCACGTCCGGCGGGCACGGCGGCGACGGCCGCGGCGGGGAAGTCACGGCCGGTGACGGCAGTGCCGCCGCCTCCGCCGTCGTGCGGCCCGGCTAGCCGGGCCGCCCCGCGCCCCGCTGTTACACGAGCGGGCCGGTGACCTCCTCCGCGGCCCGCACCAGGCCGCCGCTCCGCACGAACTCCTCGGCCGCCGCCAGGTCCGGGGCCAGGAAACGGTCCTCGCCCGCGCCCCGGACACCCGCCGCGCGGGCCGCGTCCACCACCGCGCGCGCCGCCGGCCCGGGCTCCAGCCCGGGCGAGCCGGGCGAGCGCGGTGCGGCGCGCAGTTCCAGGGCGCGGGTGGCCGCGTACAGCTCCACGGCGACCACCCGGGTCAGAGCGTCCACCGCGGTGCGCAGCTTGCGCGCGGCCGACCAGCCCATGGAGACGTGGTCCTCCTGCATGGCGGAGGACGGGATGGAGTCGGCGGAGGCCGGGACGGCCAGCCGCTTCAGTTCGCCGACCAGCGCGGCCTGGGTGTACTGGGCGATCATCAGGCCGGAGTCCACGCCCGGGTCGGCGGCCAGGAAGGGCGGCAGGCCGTGCGAGCGGTTCTTGTCCAGCAGCCGGTCGGTGCGGCGCTCGCAGATCGAGGCCAGGTCGGCGGCGGCGATGGCCAGGAAGTCCAGCACGTAGGCGACCGGGGCGCCGTGGAAGTTGCCGTTGGACTCCACCCGTCCGCCGCCGTCCGGGGACAGCAGCACCACGGGGTTGTCGACGGCGGCGGCGAGTTCGCGTTCGGCCACGGTGCGGGCGTGCGCCAGGGTGTCCCGGCCGGCGCCGGTGACCTGCGGGGCGCAGCGCACCGAGTAGGCGTCCTGGACCCGGGGCGCGTCGTCCTGGTGATGGCCGGTCAGTCCCGAACCGGCGAGCACCTTGCGCATGTTGGCGGCGCTGTCGGCCTGTCCGGGGTGCGGGCGGATGGTGTGCAGTTCGGGGGCGAGCACCTTGTCGGTGCCGAGCAGCGCCTCCAGGGTGAGGGCGGCGGCGATGTCCGCGGAGGTGAACAGCCGGGCCAGGTCGGCGCAGGCCAGGGTGAGCATGCCGAGCATCCCGTCGGTGCCGTTGAGCAGCGCCAGGCCCTCCTTCTCGCGCAGCTCCAGCGGGGCGATGCCGTGGGCGGCGAGGAGTTCGGCGGCCGGGCGCACCGTGCCGTCGGGGCCCTCGGCCTCGCCCTCTCCGAGGAGGGTGAGGGCGCAGTGCGACAGCGGGGCGAGGTCGCCGGAGCAGCCGAGTGAGCCGTATTCGCGGACGACGGGCGTGATCCCGGCGTTGAGCACCGCGGCCATGGCGGCGGCCACCTCGGGGCGGACGCCGGTGTGGCCGGAGGCGAGGGTCTTCAGGCGCAGGAACATCAGCGCGCGGACCACCTCCCGCTCCACGGGAGGGCCCATGCCGGCGGCGTGCGAGCGGACGATGTTGCGCTGGAGGCGGGCGCGGAGCGACGGCGGGATGTGGCGCACGGCGAGGGCGCCGAAGCCGGTGGAGACGCCGTAGACCGGTTCGGGCCCGGCGGCCAGGTCGTCCACCACCCGGCGGGCGGCGGCGAGCGCGTCGAGCGCCGGACGGGACAGTTCCACCCGGGCGCCGTGGCGGGCCACGGCGACCACGTCGTCCAGCGAGACCCCGGAGGGGCCGAGCACCACATGCATAGCCATATTCAGAACCTTACGTCCTGAATCAATCCCCACTCCAGGCGCCCCCGCGCCGGCCGCACCGGAACCTGCGGCAGGACCGGAACCTGCGGCAGGACCGGAGCCGGGACCGGAAGCAGTCTCCGGACCGGGACCGGGACCGGGACGGGAAGCGGGGGCGGGACGGGAAGCGGGGGCGGGCCCCGAGCCGGGACCGGGAGCGGGTTTCCGGCCGGAGGCCGGAGCAGGCCCCGCGTCCGGGAGACGGCCGGGCCCCGGGCCGGAGGCCCTGCCGGGCAGGCGGACCTCCCCCAGCCCGTGCCGCTTCAGCGGCGCGGCCCCGGCCGTCCCCGGAACCGGCCCCTCGTCCGCCCGCACCGCCGTGCCCTGCGCCGGGTGCCCCGCCGTGGCGGTGCCCGGCAGCGGGACGTCCCCCAGCCCGTGGTGCTTGAGCGGGGGACCCCCCGTGGGCCTGGCCGGGCGCGAGCGGAACGCGCGGCGCTCGGGGGACGCGGCCCGGGCGGTGTCGGCCAGCCGGCGGACCTCCCGCCCGGCCAGCACCGGCCCGGCGGAACGGGCCGCCTTGGCCCGGTACTGGGCGGCGTCCGCCAGCCGGAACAGCCGCCCGCCGGAGCGCAGCGGCCCGATGTCCGCGCCGGTGGAGGCGATGCCGCAGGCCACGCCCTCCCCCAGCCCCAGGCCGGCGGCGCGCTCGCACACCTCATCGGCGACCCGCACCACCTCGGCGGTGGCCGGCCCGACCGCGATCAGGCAGAACTCGTCCCCGCCCAGGCGGGCGGCGAGCGCGCCCGGAAGCTGCGCACCGCACCGGGAAAGCACCGAGCCGAATCGTTCCAGCAGGCGGTCGCCGGTGCCGTGGCCCAGGGTGTCGTTGACCTGCTTGAGGCCGTTGACGTCGCAGACCACCAGGCTGATCACGGCGCCGCTGCGGCGGTGCTCGGCCACCGCCTCGTCCAGCCGGGCGTCGACGGCACGGCGGTTGGCCAGGCCGGTGAGCGGATCGGTGAAGGCCAGCCGCCGCACCTCGGCCAGCCGCTCGTGCTGCATCAGCCCGGAGGCGGCGACCGCGGCCAGCACCGAGGCGAATTCCGCGTCCGCCCTGCCGAACGCGGCCTCGTCCCGGCCGCGCGCCACGTACAGCTCCCCCCAGGCACGGTCGTGCAGCACGATGGGCGCGACCACGCAGCTCCCGCGTCCGCGGCGGCGCAGCGCAGCGCCCCGTCGCGGGCAGTGCCGGCCCGGGCCCAGCCGCTGCCCGTCGGCGGTCTCGACCCAGGCGGCGGGCGGCAGTTCGGTGATGTCCGGGAACTCGTGCACCGGATAGGACTCGTCGGCGGGGAACTGCTCCTCGCCCTCGGCCAGCTCACCGGTGTTGACCAGCACCCGGAGTCTGCCGCGCTCCCGTTCCCAGGCGGAGACCGCGGCGAAGGAGCCGTGCAGGGCGTGGCGGGCGGCGTCCGCGGCGTCACGGGCGGCATCGGGCAGTTCCCGCGCCGAGGCCATCCGCTGCGCCAGTTCCACCACGGCCTGCAACCGGCGGTCTTCAGTCATAGCCCAAGGCTAGGAGGGTTTGACCCGTTTCGCGGCTTACCGTGGAGGAAGCCCCCCATATCCCGCACACCGGCAGGGGCGGCCGCCACGGCCCGCGGCGACGCTCCGGACACGCGCGGCGAGGTCAGGGCGTGGGCCAGACGGGGTCGCGCTTCTCGTTGAAGGCGGCCACGCCCTCGGCGCGGTCGGGCGAGAACGCCGCGGTACGCCAGGCGGCGTCCTCGATCTCCAGGCCGGTCGCCAGGTCCTGGCCCCAGCCGGTGCGCAGGGCGCGCTTGGCCGCGCGCACGCCGACCGGGGAATTGGCGGCGATCCGGGCGGCCAGCGCCAGTGCCTCGGCGCGGGCCCGGCCCGGCGGCGTCAGCCGGTCGACGAGCCCCAGTTCCCGCGCCTCGGCGGCCTCCACCCGCCGGCCGGTGAAGATCAGCTCCGCCGCCCGGGCGGCGCCCACCCGGCGCGGCAGCAGCTGTGTGCCGCCGCCACCCGGGATCACCCCGACCGTGACCTCGGGCAGCCCCAGCACCGCGGTCTCGTCCGCGACGATCAGGTCGCAGGACAGCGCCAGCTCGCAGCCGCCGCCCAGGGCGAAGCCGTGCACGGCGGCGATGGCCGGCACCGGCAGTGCCAGCACCCCGCCGTACGCGGCGCGGGCCACCGGCCGCTGGGCGGCGAGTTCGGCGTCGCTGAGCGCGTTGCGCTCCTTCAGGTCGGCGCCGACGCAGAAGGCGCGCCCGGCGGTGGAGGTCAGCACCACCACCCGCACCGTGCCGTCCGCGGAGAGCTCGGCGCAGGCCGCGCCGATCGCCCGGGCCAGTGCGGTGGAGACGGCGTTCATCGCCCGGGGCCGGTCCAGCACCAGCTCGGCGATGCCGTTCCCGGGCCCCTGGCGGCGGACCGCCACCCACTCTCCGTATCGAACCTCATCGGGCTGGCCGTCGGTGCCGGTCACGGGGCCTCCTGTTCTCCAGGTCCGCTGCTCCAGGTCCGCCTGGTTAACGAGCGCTCACTAGTGCCTGCCCGGCATCATCGCATGCCCCCCGCGGCCCGTCAGCCGCGGCCGCGGCGGGTGAGCAGCCAGGGCTCGATGATGCCCAGCCCCCGGACGGGCCTGCGGTAGAGCGGCTGGAGTGCGTAGCGGTACCCGGCCGCCCGCGGATCGCCCGCGTCGGTCTCCTTCTCCGAGTACGGGGCGGCCCCGGCCGAGGTCAGCTCCTCCCGCATGGCGTCGTCCACCAGCACCATGTCCTTCGGCGCTATGGAGGTGAGCCGGCTGGCCAGATTGACCGTGGTGCCGAAGACGTCTCCCATCCGGGTGGTCACCGTGCCGAAGGCCATGCCCACCCGCAGCTCCGGCATGGTCGGGTTCTCCGCCATGGTCTCCACCAGGCGCAGCCCGATCTCCGCGGCGATCCCGGCGTCGTCCGCGGTGAACAGCACCTCGTCGCCCAGCGTCTTGATCAGCCGGCCGCCCTCGGCCGCCACCTGGTCGGCGGCCGTGGTCTCGAAGGTCTCCACCAGCTCGCCGAGCTGCTCCTCCTCCAGCCGGCGGGTCAGCCGGGTGAAGCCGACCAGGTCCGCGAAACCGACGGCCAGCCGCCGGTCCACCATCTCGACGTCGTCCTGGGCCTGCACCACCCGCCCGGCCGCCGCCGCGAGCTGCCGCCGCCAGACATAGACCAGGAACTCCTCAAGCTCCGGCAGCAACAGCTCGACCAGCGGATATGCCACCTCGGTGCGGGTCATGCCGGGCTCCGGCGGCTCGGTCAGCGCCTCCAGGAAGGAATCGATCTGCCAGTCGGCCAGCCGGGCCGTGGTCTGGCCGGTGGACCGGGCCACCTGCACCGCCATGGACTCGCTCAGCAGCCCGGCCTCCACCAGCCCGGCCAGCCGCCGCAGGGCCAGCACATCGGCCTCGGTCAGCGCCTTGGCCTGGCCGATGTCGGGGAAACCCATGGCCCGCCAGAAGCGGGCGGCCAGATCCATCGGCACATCGGCCGCGCGGGCCGCCTGGTAGGGGGTGTACTGGCGCTCGTAGCCGACGATGAGCCGCTCCATGCGGAGCGCGATGTTCTCGTCGTCCTCCTCGGCGCCGGCTCCGGCGAAACCGCCGCTGCCGCCTCCGCTGCCGCTGCCGCTGCCGCCTCCGCCGGCACCCCCGCCGGCCGCCCCGGTGCCGTCCGGGTCCGCACCGGGCGGGGTCTCGCGCGCCGGGCCGCCCTCAGTCGGTTCCGCCACGGCCACCGCCCGCCTTCGCCAGAGTGGGAGTCTCCGCGCTGCGCACTTGCCCTACCGTTCCGCTCCCCCGCGCCCTGCGCGCGGTGTCACCGCCCCACCCTACGGCAGGTGTGCCGTATCTCACGCCCCCGAAGCCGGTCCCCGGCATGCGGCGCACGGGCCGTGCGGCAACGCCCGCCAGGCGGCGCGTACCCGGCCGGGCAACCGCACAAGCCCGCACGTCAGATGCTTTGCGGGTGCCCATCGCGGGCCGGGAGCCGGTCAGCCGGCGTCGGGACGGAGATGGACGATGTCGGCCGCGGCGACGGGCTGCTGCACGCCCTGTGCCGAGGCGATCACCAGCCGCCCGTCGCCGTCCAGCGCGACCGCCTCGCCGCGCAGCTCGTCACCGCCGGGCAGCAGCGCCCGCACCCGCCGGCCCAGGGTGGAGCATCCGGACGCGTACGCCTCCAGCAGGCCGGAGGCGGCCGGGTCGCCGCCCTCCGCCGTCCACCGCTCGTACCAGTCGGCCAGTGCGCGCAGCACCGCCCGCAGCAGCGGGTCCCGGTCGGTCACCGGTGCCCCGGCCAGCAGCAGCGAGCCCGCCTGCGCCACCGGCAGCTCGTCGGCGCGCAGCGAGACGTTGATGCCCATGCCCAGCACCACCGCGGCGGTGCCGTCCGCCAGGGCGGTGCGCTCGGCCAGGATGCCGCCCAGCTTCCGTTCCGTGCCCCCGACGGTGACGAGCAGGTCGTTGGGCCACTTCAGGGCCACCTCCACGCCCGCCACCCGGCTCAGCCCGCTCGCCGCCGCCACCCCGGCGAGCAGCGGCAGCCAGCCCCAGCGGTCCTCGGGCACGGCCGGCCCGGGGGTGAGCAGCACCGAGCAGAACAGCCCCGAGCGGGCCGGGGCGTTCCAGGTCCGGCCCAGCCGGCCCCGCCCCTGGGTCTGCTCCTCGGCGGCCAGCACCGCGCCGGCCGCGGCATGGCCCCGGCGTGCCCGCTCGCGCAGATCGGCGTTGGTGGAGCCGGTGACCTCGGCCACCTCCAGCCGGGTCCACAGGCTGTCCTCGGTGATCAGGGCCCGGCGCAGGGCCGCGGGGTTCAGCGGCGGCCGTTCCAGATCGGACCAGCGTCCGGACGGTCCGGAGGGGTCATAGGGACCGGAAGGGGGAGGAGTCATGGGGCAAGCCTAGAAGCCGGCCGCCACCGGGTGTGGCCAACGCCGCACTGTGCACCGTGCCCGTCAGGGCTACCCTACGGAGCAACCTACGGATCAGTAGCCCCCGACGACGAGGAGCCGCAGCCCGTGTCCGAGCAGGAGTTCCAGCCTGACCTTCATTCGACCGCGGGCAAGCTCGCCGACTACGAGCGCCGCGTGGACGAGGCGATCAACGCCGGCTCGGCCCGCGCCGTGGAGAAGCAGCACGCCAAGGGCAAGCTGACCGCGCGCGAGCGGGTGGCGCTGCTGCTGGACGAGGGCTCGTTCACCGAACTGGACGAATTCGCCCGGCACCGCTCCACCAATTTCGGGATCGAGAAGAACCGCCCCTACGGCGACGGCGTCGTCACCGGCTACGGCACCGTGGACGGCCGCCCGGTGTGCGTGTACTCGCAGGACTTCACCGTCTTCGGCGGCTCGCTGGGCGAGGTGTACGGCGAGAAGATCGTCAAGGTCATGGACTTCGCCATGAAGACCGGCTGCCCGGTGATCGGCATCAACGACGGCGGCGGGGCGCGCATCCAGGAGGGTGTGGTGGCGCTCGGCCTGTTCGCGGAGATCTTCCGCCGCAATGTGCACGCCTCCGGGGTGGTGCCGCAGATCTCGCTGATCATGGGCCCGTGCGCGGGCGGTGCGGTCTACTCCCCGGCGATCACGGACTTCACCGTGATGGTGGACCGCACCTCGCACATGTTCATCACCGGCCCGGACGTGATCAAGACGGTGACCGGTGAGGACGTCGGCTTCGAGGAGCTGGGCGGCGCCCGCACCCACAACACCACCTCGGGCGTGGCCCACTACATGGCGGGCGACGAGAAGGACGCCGTCGACTACGTGCGTGCCCTGCTGTCCTACCTGCCGTCCAACAATCTCTCCGAGCCGCCGTCCTTCCCGGAGCAGGCGAGCCTGGAGATCAGCGACACCGACCGGGAGCTGGACACCCTGATCCCGGATTCCGCCAACCAGCCGTACGACATGCACCGGGCCATCGAACACGTGCTGGACGACGGGGAGTTCCTGGAGACCCAGCAGCTGTTCGCGCCCAACATGATCACCGGCTTCGGGCGGGTCGAGGGCCGTCCCGTGGGCGTGGTCGCCAACCAGCCGCTGCAGTTCGCCGGCTGCCTGGACATCGACGCCTCCGAGAAGGCGGCCCGCTTCGTGCGCACCTGCGACGCCTTCAACGTCCCGGTGCTGACCTTCGTGGACGTGCCCGGCTTCCTGCCCGGCACCGACCAGGAGTACGGCGGCATCATCCGCCGCGGCGCCAAACTGATCTACGCCTACGCCGAGGCGACGGTGCCGCTGATCACGGTGATCACCCGCAAGGCGTTCGGCGGCGCCTACGACGTGATGGGCTCCAAGCACCTGGGCGCCGACCTCAACCTGGCCTGGCCGACGGCCCAGGTGGCGGTGATGGGCGCGCAGGGCGCGGTGAACATCCTGCACCGGCGCCGGCTGGCCGCGGTGCAGGGGGAGACGGAGCGCGAGACGCTGCGCGCCGACCTCACCCGGGAGTACGAGGAGGCCCTGCTCAACCCGTATGTGGCGGCCGAACGCGGGTATGTGGACGCGGTGATCATGCCGCACGAGACCCGGCGGGCGGTCGTGCGCGGGCTGCGGGCGCTGCGCACCAAGCGGGAGCAGCTCCCGCCCAAGAAGCACGGCAACATCCCGCTCTGACCGGCGGGCACGGCGGCACGGCGGCACGGCGGTCACGGCAACGGCGGCACGGCAGTACGGCAGGCACGGCGGAGAGAGCACGGAGGCCCCGATGAGCGGTTCCAGCACAGCCGAGACGCGGACGGCCGGCCCGGCCGTGGTGCGGGTGGTGCGCGGCAATCCCACCCCGGAGGAGCTGGCCGCCGCCATGGCGGTGGTCCAGGCCCGGATGGCGGCCGTGGCCGCCGCCTCCGGCGAGGAGCCGCCCCGGGCCCTGCCGGTCTGGTCCGACCCGGCCCGTACCGTCCCCGGCCGTCCCCCGGCTCCCGGCCCGGACGCCTGGCGCACCAGCTTCTGGCCCGCCTGAGCCGCCACGTCCCCCGCCGGATGCCCGGATGCCCGGATGCCCGGATATGCCCGGGCCGTCCGGCACATCTGAGTAGGAGTACTCAGGCGCACGGCCGTCCGTTCCGGCAGCATCGACGCATGCTGTGGTCGGATCTGGGCGAGGACGGAGAACCCGCCGTCCGGATGTCCCGGGAGCAGCGGGCCGCGCGGGCCATGCTGCGGCGCGCGGGCTGGGTGATCGCCGTGGCGATGGTCCTCGCCGCGGTGCTGCTGCGGCCCTTCGGCGCCTGACGCCGCCGCGTCCGGTCCCGCGCCCCGCCCGCCGCCGGGCCGGGCCCGCTGCGGGACCGGACGTCTCGCACACATCGCCGGCACCGGTACGCCACCCTCCTGTTGCCGCTCGGCTCTCGACATCGACCGCCCCAACCCTGTGTAGTGAGAACCCAGTTGCCCACCGCGGGGAGGGGAGGGCGGTGAGGCCCCTGCCGCGGTGCGCGGTCCGTCAACCGCATCGAGCCACCAGGGGATCTCTTGCCCGACATCAAGAACAGAACCGCATACCGGACGGCCGCGGCGGCCCTCGCCGCGGCCTGCGCATTAGCACTCGTCTCCGCCGCCGGCCCCGCGAACGCGGCCGGCCCCGACGCCGCCCGCGCGGACACGGCCCATGCCCGGCCGTCCGCCACCGCCACCGCCACCGGCGCCGGGACCGGCACCGCGGTTCCGCTGATCACCGGCGACCGGGTCCTGCTCGGCCCCGACGGCCGGGTCACCGGACTGCTGCGGGCCGAAGGGCGGGAGCACATACCCGTCCGCGTCCTGCCGCCCGACGCCACCGGCGACATCCACGTCCTGCCGCTGGACGCGCTGCCCCTCATCGAGGCCGGCACGCTGGACCAGCGGCTTTTCAATGTCACCGAACTGAGCCGGGAGGAGTACGCGGCCACCGGCGGGGTGCCGCTGATCGTCACGTACACCGACGGCACCCGCCGGGCCGGCCGGGCCCGGCAGGAGCTGCACCAGGATGCCGGCCCCGAAGTCCGGGCCGAGCTGGAGAGCCTGGACGGCGAGGCGCTGGTGGTGGACGACGACGAGACCGCCGACGCCTGGCGGGCGCTGACCGACGCGGAGGCCGGTGCGGCCGCCCCGGGCATCGCCGGCATCACGCTGGACGGACTCCAGCGGGTGCTGCTGGACCGCAGCACCGGCCAGATCGGCGCGCCCTCCGCCTGGGCGGCCGGCCTGGACGGCACCGGCGTGGCCGTCGCCGTGCTGGACACCGGGGTCAGCACCGGCCACGGCGACTTCGAGGACAAGCTGCTCGCCGAGGCGGACTTCACCGGCGGTGACGACCCGGGCGACCAGTTCGGCCACGGCACCCATGTGGCGTCGATCGCGCTCGGCACCGGGGCCCGCTCCGGCGGCACCTACCGGGGCGTCGCCCCCGGGGCCGGCCTGCTCAACGGCAAGGTGCTCGACGCCGAGGGCAACGGCTTCGAGTCCCAGGTGATCGAGGGCATGGAATGGGCGGTGGACCAGGGCGCCGACATCGTCAACATGAGCCTGGGGTGGCCCTGGGTGGAGGGCGCCGACCCGCTGGGCGAGGCGATGGACCGGATCACCGCCGAGACCGATGTGCTGTTCGTCGTCGCGGCCGGCAATGAGGGCTTCGACGGCGCCGGGAGCCTGCGCACCCCGGCGACCTCCGAGGGCGCCCTCACCGTGGGTGCCGTGGACCGCGACGACCGGCTGGCCGACTTCTCCTCGCGCGGCCCGCGGCGGGTCGACGGCGCGCCCAAGCCGGACCTCACCGCGCCCGGGGTGGACATCGCCGCCGCGGCAGCGCCGGGCAGCCTCGTGGAGGCGGCCGGCGAGAGCGTCGCCGACGGCTATGTGGCCATCCCCGGCACCTCCATGGCGGCGCCGCATGTGGCCGGGGCGGCGGCGCTGCTGGCGCAGGCGCACCCGGAGTGGAACGACGAGCAGCTCAAGTCCGCGCTGCTGGGCTCCGCGCTGCCGCTGGCGGGCTACTCCGTCTTCGAGGCGGGGGCCGGGAGGCTGGATCTGGCCCGTGCGATGGAGCAGCGGGTGACGGCCGGTCCGGCCTCGCTGTACTTCGGGCGGGTGGAATACCCGCATGACACCGCCGACCCTGTGGTGCGCGATCTGGCCTACACCAACACCGGCGCCACCGACATCACCCTGGACCTGTCGGCCGACGGCATCGGCCCGCGGGGCGGTCCCGCCCCCGAGGGCATGTTCACCGTCTCCCCGGAGCGGGTGACCGTACCGGCCGGCGGCACGGCCACCGTCCGGGTCACCGCCGACACCGCGCCCGGCGGCGAGGTCTACGGCGGCTACACGGTGTTCGTCACCGCCGAGGGCGACGGCCAGCGGGTGCGCACCGCGGGCGCGGTGCACCGCGAGCCGGAGAAGGCGGAGCTGACCATCGCTGCCACCGGCCGGGACGGCGAGCCCGCCGCCTGGTGGCAGGCCACCGTCACCGACCTGGCCACCGGCGAGATGCTGACCGTCCACGGCGGGCCGGGGGCCGCCGGCCGGCGGCTGCCGGTCGGCGAGTACCTGGTGGAGACGCTGATTCACCACGGTGACCCCGCGGACCCGGCTCCGCTCGGCACCGACCTGCTGGTGCGGCCGTATCTGTCCCTGGAGGCGGACACCACCGTGGAGTTCTCCGCGGAGAAGGCCGGGGAGATGGTGCTCACCATGCCGGATTCCCGGCTCGGAACGCCCGACCTGTCGATGTTCTACGAACTGTCCGACGACTCCGGGTCCCGGTTCCCGGTCCAGGGCCAGCACTTCCTCGGCGAGCTGCCCGAGGGGGTGCGCACCGCCCAGGTCGGGGACGTCCCGCCGGGCTGGTCGCTGTCCTCCGGGGTCAGCGCCTACTGGGACCTGCCGGAGGCCGGCCGGGAGTACATCGATTACCACGCCCGGGAGGACGGCTTCTACACCGGCCTGGAGCAGCACACCCGCAAGCGGGATCTGGCGAAGGTCACCACCCGCATCGGCAGCAGCGTCGAGGGCAAGCAGGGTGTGGTCTACACCTCGCCGGATGCGGCCGGCGGCCTGGTGGCCGGCCGGGAGCGGCCGCTGCCGCAGGTCTCCGATGTGTGGCTGCGGGCCGCCGGTACCGGGTGGCACCAGTCGTTTCTCCAGTTCGAGGACGATTTCCTGGAGGTGATCTCGACCGCCAGGGAGGAGAGGTTCCGGCCGGGCGGGAGCTACCTCCGCACCTTCAATACCGGGGTGATGGGGCCGACGCTGCGGGACAAGGACGGCAGGCTCGGCATCAGGCGCTCGGGCGACACCCTCTCCGTCCTCATCTCTCCCACCGCGGACGGCTCCGGCCGGCTCGACTCCGCCGAGTTCGACTCCGCGGAGACCGTGCTCTACCGCAACGGCGAGGTGTGGGCGAGGGTGCCGCTGCCGCTGCCGTGGACGGAGTTCGAGGTGCCGCCGGAGGAGGCCGAGTACCGGCTGGTGCACACCCTCAGCCGCAAGGACACGGGGGTCGCCGCGGTGACCACCGAGGCGGTGCTGGACTACACCTTCACCTCCGCCCGTGCGGACGGACCGGAGAGGGTGCCGGTCCCGGTCAGCGCGGTGCGCTTCACCCCGCATCTGGCGCTGGACTCCACCTCGCCCGGCGGCAGGAAGGTCAAGGTGCCGCTGAGCGTGGAGGGGTCGGCCTCCGGCGGCAACCTCGACTCGCTGGCCGTGGAGGTCTCCTTCGACCGCGGTGAGACCTGGCAGGACCTCACGGTCCGCAGGAACAGGGTGACCGTGACCAACCCGCCCGCCGGGGGCAGCGTCTCCTTCCGGGCCACCGTCACCGACAAGCAGGGCAACACCTCGGCGCAGACCCTGATCGACGCCTACCTCACNCTGGCCGTGGAGGTCTCCTTCGACCGCGGTGAGACCTGGCAGGACCTCACGGTCCGCAGGAACAGGGTGACCGTGACCAACCCGCCCGCCGGGGGCAGCGTCTCCTTCCGGGCCACCGTCACCGACAAGCAGGGCAACACCTCGGCGCAGACCCTGATCGACGCCTACCTCACGCGCTGACACAGAAGCTGCACACACCGCACAATGCCCGCACATCACGGCGGCCCGCCCCGGTCCGGCACCGGGGCGGGCCGCCCGGCGTGCGGCAACACCCAAACCTGGGTCATCAGGTGTTTCCACAACCTTCAAGATCGGCCGCACCCCTGGGCGGAGGCCCTCATTCCGCCACTGACAAGGCAACTTACTGAGTATGTTAAATGGCGGGCGGGGAACGGTTACTGGGGGTCCCCGCCATGTGCTGAAACACACTCACAGGGGGTACCTTGCGCAATCACCGGAAACCGGCGAGCGGCGTCGCCGTCGCGATCGTCACCGCGCTGGCGCTCACCGCGGGAATCACCTCCGCGGCCGCCTCGCCCCAGGGGGGCACGCTCCAGGAGGGCCGGGACCCGTCGGGCCCGGCCCGCTCCGGAGCCCACCAGATCACACTCGTCACCGGCGACCGGGTCCTGGTCGACGCACAGGGCCAGGTCGCCGGCCTGCTGCGGGCCGAGGGACGGGAGGGCATACCCGTCCGGGTCCTCGAAACCGAGGACGGNGGCATACCCGTCCGGGTCCTCGAAACCGAGGACGGCGTCCACGTGCTGCCGCTGGACGTGCTGCCGATGCTTGCCGACGGCACACTCGACCGGCGGCTTTTCCATGTCACCGAACTGAGCCGCGAGCAGTACCGGGAAGCCGGCGGCGTGCCGCTGATCGTCACCTGGGACAGCGGCTCCGCCGGGACCCGGAGCGATCTCCACCGGCAGGCCGGACCCGAGGTCCGGGCCGAGCTGGAGACGATCGACGGCGAGGCGCTGCTGATCGACGAGGAGCGGACCCACGCCGCCTGGGAGGCACTGACCGACCCGGCGGACGGCACCGCGGACGGCACCCGCACCGCCGGGGTGCCCGCCACCGGGCCCGCGCCGGGCGTGGCGGCCATCTCGCTGGACGGTGTCCAGCAGGCCGCGCTGGACACCAGCACCGCGCAGATCGGCGCCCCGGACGCCTGGGCGGCCGGTCTGGACGGCACCGGCGTGACCATCGCCGTGCTGGACACCGGCATCGACACCGGCCACGGCGACTTCGAGGACAAGGTGGTGGCCGAGGCCAACTTCACCGACGCGCCCTCCACCGACGACCTGTTCGGCCACGGCACCCACGTGGCCTCCATCGCGGCCGGCACCGGCGCCCGCTCCGGCGGCACCCACCAGGGCGTCGCCCCCGGCGCCGCCCTGCTCAACGGCAAGGTCCTCGACGACGACGGCTCGGGCTTCGACTCACAGATCATCGACGGCATGGAATGGGCCGTCGAACAGGGCGCCGACATCATCAACATNCGCCGCCGGCAACGGTGGTCCCGGAACGGGCACCATCGCCTCTCCCGGCACCGCCGACGCGGCGCTGACCGTGGGCGCGGTGGACGACGACGACGAGCCGGCGTTCTTCTCCTCCGCCGGACCGCGCCCGCGCGACGGTGCCCTCAAACCCGACCTCACCGCACCGGGCGTGGACATCGGCGCCGCCGCGGCCGAAGGCAGCACCATCGCACAGGAAGGCGAACCCGTGGCCGACGGCTACGTCGCCATCTCCGGCACCTCCATGGCCGCCCCGCACGCCGCCGGCGCCGCCGCCGTCCTGGCCCAGCAACACCCCGACTGGACCGGACAGCAGATCAAAGCCGCCCTGACCGGCTCCACCCTGAGCCTGGAAGGCCACTCCGCCTACCAGACCGGCTCCGGCCGGCTGGACCTCTCACGCGCCCTGGAACAACAAGTGATCACCCAGCCCGGCACCCTCTCCTTCGGCGCGGTGCCCCACCCCCACGACACCGCCGAACCGGTCACCCGCGACCTCACCTACCACAACCTCGGCGACACCGACATCACCCTGCACCTCACCACCGAAGGGCTCAACCCCGAAGGCGAACCCGCCCCCGACGGCATGTTCACCCTCTCCACCGGACACATCACCGTCCCCGCAGGCGGCACCACCACCGTCCAGGTCACCGCCGACACCACCCCCGGCGGCGAACTCCACGGCGGCTACAGCCTCTTCATCACCGCCCAGGGCGACGGCCAGACCATCCGCACCGCCGCCGCCGTCGACCGCGAACCCGAGAAATTCACCCTCACCGTGAACGCCGTCGACCGCGCGGGCAGCCCCGCCGACTGGGCCCAGGNGGTCACCGCCGACACCACCCCCGGCGGCGAACTCCACGGCGGCTACAGCCTCTTCATCACCGCCCAGGGCGACGGCCAGACCATCCGCACCGCCGCCGCCGTCGACCGCGAACCCGAGAAATTCACCCTCACCGTGAACGCCGTCGACCGCGCGGGCAGCCCCGCCGACTGGGCCCAGGTGGTCATCGTCGACCTGGAGACCTACGACTTCCACTACCCGCCCGTGACCGGCGGTTCCGTCAGCATGCGGCTGCCCGAGTCGGACTACACGGTCGAGAGCCTGATTCTCGACGGCGAGCAGGAGGAGTTCCAGCTGAACGGGCTGGACCTGCTGATGACTCCGCCGTTCCGGCTCACCGGGGACACCGCGCTGGAGCACTCCGCGCAGGAGGCCGAGGAGGTGTCGATGTCGGTCTTCGACGACGACGCCGGCATGCGCTCCCTGGGCGTGGAGTACACCGTGTCCGGCGAGGAGTCGGCACTGGGCAGCGGAATCGTCGTGGACAGCCTGCCCGGCGGCCTGCGCACCGCCCAGGTCGGCGAGCCGGCGGACAACTGGTCGGTGCGGTCCTCGGCCGCGGCCGAGTTCGAGCGCCCGGACGCCCCGGTCGAGTACCACTCCCTCGCCTTCCACGAGGGCGGCCTCTTCACCGGCCTCACCGATCATCTGCGCCGCAAGGAGGCGGCCAAGGTGGTCTCCCGGATGGGCACCTCGGTGCCCGGCAAGGAAGGCGCGCTGTTCACCTTCGCGGCCGGGGTGGGCTTCGCCTCGGCCACGGGCCAGGAGCTGCCGCAGGTGCGCGACATCTATGTGGAGGCCGCGGGCACCGCGTGGGCGCAGGAGTTCGTCCAAGGGCCGGACTTCGAGGTCTACTCCGCCGGTGAAATGGAGACCTTCCGCGCGGGGAAGACCTATGTCCGCACCTTCAACACCGGTGTGATGGGCCCGACCGTCGGCGCGGAGGGCGGCATCTTCCGCTACGACAACTACCTCTATGCCGGCATTCCGTACTTCGCGGACGGCCCGGGCCGGTACAGCGACAGCCTGTTCGACTCCGCGGAGACCGTGCTCTACCGCAACGGCGAGGAGTGGGCGCGCCATGACTCCCCGCTGAGCTGGGTCGACTTCGAGGTGCCCGCGGAGGAGGCCGAGTACCGGCTGGTGTCCACGGTCAGCCGCAAGGACGCGGGGGTCGCCGCGGTGACCACCGAGGTGGTGCTCGACTACACCTTCACCTCGGCCCGGCCGGAGAACGAGGAGGAGGCGGTCCCGCTCGCCTCCAGCGCGGTGCGGTTCAACCCCTCGCTGAGGCTGGACTCCACCTCGCCCGGCGGCAGGAAGGTCAAGGTGCCGCTGAGCGTGGAGGGGTCGGCCTCCGGCGGCAACCTGGACTCACTGGCCGTGGAGGTCTCCTTCGACCGCGGTGAGACCTGGCAGGACCTCACGGTCCGCAGGAACAGGGTGACCGTGACCAACCCGCCCGCCGGGGGCAGCGTCTCCTTCCGGGCCACCGTCACCGACAAGCAGGGCAACACCTCGGCGCAGACCCTGATCGACGCCTACCNCTGGCCGTGGAGGTCTCCTTCGACCGCGGTGAGACCTGGCAGGACCTCACGGTCCGCAGGAACAGGGTGACCGTGACCAACCCGCCCGCCGGGGGCAGCGTCTCCTTCCGGGCCACCGTCACCGACAAGCAGGGCAACACCTCGGCGCAGACCCTGATCGACGCCTACCTCACCCGGTAACCGGACACTCCTGCAACCGCTACAACACCCGCACAGCACGGCGGCCCGCCGGAGCACCCCGCTCCGGCGGGCCGTCCACGTGCGCGGATGCCCGGAGGATTCCTTCGCATACGTCCCCGCGATGTTCACAGACGCAACTCATGCACCGGAGCCCGGGGACCGGCGGGGTTCCAGGCCGCCCGCGGCGGACACATACTCCGCAGGACAGAGATGCGGGAGCGCTCCCATGCCGATCGGAACACCGACCGACCCACACATCCTCCAGGGGGTACCGGTGCGTACCAGAAGGAAACCGGCGGGAATCATCGCGGCCGTCGCCGTCGCCGTCACCGCGCTCGTGGCGTCCACGGGGCCGCCCTCCCCGGTGACCGCCTCGCCCTCCTCCGGACCACACCCGCTCGCCGACGCCGCCCGGTCCGGCGGCACCCGCATCCCGCTGGTCACCGGCGACCAGGTGCTGACGGACGCCGAGGGCCGGGTGACCGGCCTGCTGCGGGCCCCGGGGCGGGAAGACATCCCGGTCCGTGTCCTGGACTCCGGCACGGCNGTCCGTGTCCTGGACTCCGGCACGGCCGTCCACGTGCTGCCGCTGGACGTGCTGCCGATGCTGGAGAACGGCACCCTGGACCGGCGGCTGTTCGACGTCACCGAGCTCAGCCGCGAGGAGTACACCGCGGCCGGCGGCCTGCCGGTGATCGTCCGCTACACCGAGGGCCCCAGCGCCCGGGAGGTCCTGCACGAGGAGGCCCGGCCCGAGGTCCGGGCCGAGCTGGAGTCCCTCAACGCCGAGGCCCTGCTGCTCTCCGGCAGTGTGACCGCCGCCGCCTGGGAGGCACTCACCGACCGCCGCGGCGCCACCGGCACCGGGGGCGGGCTCTCCTCCAGGGCCGCGCCGGGCGTGGCGGCCATCTCGCTGGACGGTGTCCAGCAGGCCGCGCTGGACACCAGCACCGCGCAGATCGGCGCCCCGGACGCCTGGGCGGCCGGTCTGGACGGCACCGGCGTGACCATCGCCGTGCTGGACACCGGCATCGACACCGGCCACGGC
>NZ_WTLH01000300.1 GCF_011421595.1 Streptomyces sp. YIM 98790
CCGGGCCGGACGCCGCGGACCTCGCCGGGCACCGCGCGGCGGGCGGCGCGGAGGAGGACCCGCGGCCGTGACGCAGGCGATGCTCCTGGCCGCCGTGGCCCTGCCGGCGGCGACCGCCGCCGCCGGATCGGCCCGGCGCCTGCGGGACCTGGCTCCCGGCCTGAACGCCGGCGCGGCGCTGCTGTGCGTCGCGTCGGCGTGCGGGCTCGCCGTGACGGTGGCCTTCCACGGGCCGGTGGAGGCGGTGCTCGCCCGCTCGGACGGCCAGGCATGGACGGGACTGGTGGCCGACCGCGTCACCGCGGTGGTGCTGCTGCTGGTGTACGGCGTCAGCGCCGTGGTCCAGGTGTTCGCCCGCCGCTATCTGCACGGTGACCTGGCCGCCGCCCGGTTCGCGACCGCCGCCGGGGCCCTGACCGCCGCCACCGCGGCGATGGTGACCGCGGCGACCCTGGTCACCCTGGCGGTGGCGTGGTCGCTCACCGGATGGGCGCTGTACCGGCTGGTGGGGGTGTACCGGCCGGCGCCCTCGGCGGCCGACGCCGCGCGCCGCACCGGCCGCGCCGTCCTGGCCGGAGACGTCGCGCTGTGGGCGGCGGTCGGCCTGGCGGTGGCGGTGTGGGGCGATACAGACCTGCGCCGCCACAGCCCTCTCCCGGCGGATCTGGCGGGCGGTGTCCCGGGCGGTGTCCCGGCCGCCGGCGCGACGGGCACCGTGGTGGCCTGCCTGCTCGTGGTGGCCGCCGCCGCGCGGTGCGCCCAACTGCCCTGGCACCGGTGGCTGGGGGCGTCCCTGGCGGCACCGACCCCGGTCTCGGCGCTGCTCCACGCCGGCGTCGTCAACGCCGGCGGAATCCTGCTGGTACGGATGTCCCCGGTCTTCGGCGCCGCGCCGGTGGCCACCCACCTGGC
Organism: Streptomyces sp. YIM 98790; assembly: GCF_011421595.1. GTDB lineage: Bacteria > Actinomycetota > Actinomycetes > Streptomycetales > Streptomycetaceae > Streptomyces. The sequence continues at coordinate 913 of NZ_WTLH01000300.1, forward strand.
CTTCGCCATCGGAGCCGTCAGCACCGTCGCCGCGACGGCGGTCATGCTGGCCCGCTTCGACGTCAAGGGCGCCCTGGTGCACTCCACCGTCGGCCAGATGGGCTTCATGCTCATGACCTGCGCGCTCGGCCTCTACGCCGCGGCGGTGGTGCACCTGTTCGCGCACGGGCTGTTCAAGGCGGCCCTCTTCCTCGGCTCGGGCTCCGCGGTGCAGCAGCACGCCCGCCGCGCCCTGGCCCCTCCCGCTCCCCGCCTGTCCCCCGCAGGTACGACGGGGATCGCCGTGCTCTCCGTGGCCGCCGCCCTGGCCGCGGTCGCCGCGGCGGTGTGGTGGCTCCCCCCGCACACCGCCGGCGCGGCGCTGCTGGTCTTCGCCGCGGCCACCGCCGCACGGCTGGCGTGGGGCTGGCTGCGCCACCATCCCACCGCCGGCGGGCTGGCGGCGCTGGTGATCGTGCTGCCCGCCGCGGCGGCGGGCTATCTGGCCCTGGTGAAGGCGGTCACGGCGTTCTTCGCCCCCGCCCTGCCGGCCACCGCCCCCGGCGCCGTACCGGCCTGGCTCCTCGGTGCCGTGGTGGCGGTCCTGGCCGCGGGCACGCTGCTGCCCCGGGTGGCACCCGCGCTCGGCGCAGGCCACTGGTACGGCCGCCTCTACGCGCTGGCGCTCTCCGCCGGGCAGCAGCATCCCCGAGCGTTCCCCGGCGACCGCCCGCCGCACCCGGTGCCCGTCCCGCAGCCGCACCTCCCGCGGTCCGGCGCGGCCCGGCAGTGACCGGACCGGGCCGGCCCGGGCGGGACCCGGACCGGCCCTCCGGCCGCCCGCCCCTCGAAACCCACCGCATCCGTACGGACCACCCGTCCGGGTACCGCACCGCATCACCGCAGGAAGGAGCCCGTACCCATGACCGTCACCCCGGCCGGCACGGCCACCGGGACCGCCCCGCCCGCCACCGCGCGGCAGGACACGCTGCCCGCCGACATCGCCGCCGCGGCCCAACTGCTGGCCCCCACCTGGCCGCTGGCCGACTTCATCGCGGTCAACCCGCTGGCCGGCCTCCAGGACCGCGCCTTCGCCGAGGCGGTCACCTCCGCCGCCGACCTGCTCGGCGCCCGGATCACCCCGGACGAAACCTGGCTGCGCGCCGCCCGGCAGCGCGGCAGGATCACCGACGACGACCTGCGCGCGGCCCTGGAGCGCCGCTTCCCCGCCGCCCTCCGGCAGCGTCCGCTCACCCTCGGCTCCGACCGCCACGAACCCGCCGGGCTGCTGCTGGCCGACCTCTGCCACGGCATCCCGGCCCCGCCCCCGCGCCGCCGGGCACGCACCGCCTCGGAGATCCTCGCCCCGGAGGCGGCCCGTCTGGTCGACACCCACACCGCCCAGTGGTGCGCGGCCTACCTGGACGACGGCCAGTCCTCCTGGCCGATGCCCGGCCGGGAGCGCGGCTTCTACCCCGCCTGGCGGAACCTCGCCCCGCACGACATGCTGCTGCCCCGGCCGGTGCGCGCCCGCCTGCGGGACCTGCCCGACCGCCCCGAACAGGCCCTCGCGGACGCCCTGGCCGCACTCGGCGTCCCGCCCGGCGCGCCGCGCGTGCGCTGCCTCCAGGCACATCTGGCGTGCCTGCCCGGCTTCGCCTCCCACATCCGGTGGCGGGGCCAACGCCCCGGCAGCGGCATCGACCTGACCGCCTACCTGGCTCTGCGGGTGTCCGTCGAGGCCGCCGCGCTCGCCGCCGCCCACCCCCACGGAACCGCCTGGACGGCCGCCGCCGGCCACGCCGGGGCCCCGCAGGCCGTCCCCGGTCCGGTCGACCGCGCCCATCACCTCCTGGCAGCACTGGGCATCGGCGACGCCGCTCCCGCGCAGCGCGCCGCGCTGGCCGCGCTGCTCGGCCGGGTGCCGCTGGAGCAGCGGGCCCTGGTCTGGCTGGACGCCTACGAAGGGCACTACCGGGACGAGTTGCTGGGCGCCCTCGCCCGCACCCCGTCCCCCGGCCCCGACGCGAACGCCGGCCCCGCGCCCGGCCCCGGCGCCCGTCCGCGGCCGGACTCCGCCGCCCGGCCGCCGGCGCAGGTGGTGTGCTGCATCGACACCCGTTCCGAGGGGCTGCGCCGCCACCTGGAATCCCTCGGCGGCTACCAGACCCTGGGATTCGCGGGCTTCTTCGCCGTCGCGATGAACCACCGCGATCTCGCCGGCGGCGCCGCGCGCGTCCAGAGCCCCGCGCTGGTCACCCCCCGGCACACCGTCACCGAACGTCCCTCCCACGGACAGCGCCGGGCGGCCGGCCGCGCCCTGACCGGCCGCCGGGCGATGGCCGCGGCGGAGCACTCCGTGCACGCCGCCAAGAGCGACCTGCTGGCGCCGTTCGTCCTCGCCGAATCCGCCGGCTGGCTCACCGGCCCCCTGGCGGCGGCCAGGACCCTCGCCCCGCACGCCAGCGGCGCGATCCGTGCGTGGTGGACCCGCCGCGTCGCCCCCGCCCCGCCGACCGAGATGGCGATCGAGGACGCCTTCACCGTGGCGGAGCGGGCCGCCACCGCGGAGGCCGTCCTCACCCTGATGAGCCTGACCGGAGGTTTCGCCCGTCTGGTGGTGCTGTGCGGCCACCGCGCCCACACCGACAACAACCCCTACCAGGCCGCCCTGCACTGCGGAGCCTGCGGCGGCCATCCCGGCGGACCCAACGCCCGCGCCGCCGCCGCCCTGCTCAACGACCCGCAGGTCCGCGGCCACCTGGCCGGCCGCGGCATCGCCATCCCCGACGACACCTGGTTCCTGCCGGCCGAACACGACACCACCACCGACACCGTGACGCTGCTGGACACCCACCTGCTCCCCGCCACCCACCGGGAGGACGCCCGCCGGATCGCCGCCGACCTGCGCACCGCCGGCACCCGCCTCGCCGCCGAGCGCTGCGCCACCCTGCCCGGCGCGCCCGCCGGTCCCGGCCCGCGGCGGGCCGCCCGCCACACCCGCTCCCGCGCCCGCGACTGGGCCCAGGTCTTCCCCGAATGGGGGCTGGCGGGCAACGCCGCCATCGTCATCGCCCCACGGTCCGTCACCCGCGGGCTCGACCTCGGCCGCCGCGTCTTCCTCCACGACTACGACCACGGCCCGGACCCGGACGGCGCCGTCCTGGAGACCATCCTGACCGCGCCCCTCGTGGTGGCCCACTGGATCAACAGCCAGTACTACTTCACCACCGTGGACCCGCACACCTTCGGCGCCGGAACCAAGGCCCTGCACAACGTCGTCGGAGGAGGGCTCGGCGTCATGGCCGGCCACACCAGCGATCTGCTGACCGGCCTGCCCTGGCAGTCCCTCACCGACGGCCGCGACGTCCACCACGAGCCGCAGCGCCTGCTCGCCGTCGTGCAGGCACCCCTGCGCACGCTGGACACCCTCATCGCCCGTCACACCGTGCTCCAGCGGATGTTCTGCCACGACTGGGCGGCCCTCGCCGCCCGCGAGCATCCCGGCGCGCCGTGGCACCGCCACACCCCGGCCGGCTGGCAGCCCTGGAGGCCGGCCGGCGGCGGAACGGGGGACGGCGGGTCCGCCCGAGGGAGCTGACCGCCGCAGCCGGGTCCGCACCCCGCCCGGCCGCCCG
>NZ_WTLH01000301.1 GCF_011421595.1 Streptomyces sp. YIM 98790
CGCGGCCGGTACGGTTCGCCGGCCGGCGCCCGGCCGGCCGTGGCGCGTTCCGCGCCGCCCACCATGGCGGGCCGCTGGTCGCTGCTCCCCCCGCAGGAGACGGATCCGACGCTGCGGGCCCATGCCCTGGCCCACACGCTGCTGGACCGGCACGGCGTGATCACCCGGGGCGCGGTGGCCGCCGAGGGCGTGGAGGGCGGCTTCGCCGCCGCCTACCGGGTGCTGGCCGCGTTCGAGGAGCGCGGCCAGGCCCGGCGCGGCTACGTGGTGGAGGGGCTGGGCGCGGCGCAGTTCGCACTGGACGGCGCGGTGGACCGGCTGCGCGCGGTGAGCAGCGCCCGTGAGCGGAGCCCGGCCGCGCCCGCGCCCCGGGCGGTGGTGCTGGCCGCGGCCGATCCGGCCAACGCCTATGGCGCGGCGCTGCCGTGGCCGGAGCCGCCCAAGGGGGCCGGGCACAAGCCGGGCCGCAAGGCGGGCGCGCTGGTGGTGCTGGTGGACGGCAGGCTGGTGCTCTACGTGGAGCGCGGCGGCCGGACTCTGCTCGCCTGGGCCGAGGAGGACGGGGAGAGCGGGAGCGGGGAGAGCGGCGAAGTGCGGGCGGAGAGCCGGCTGCGCACGGCGGTGCGGGCCCTGGCCCGGGCGGCCGCGGCGGGCGCGCTCGGCAGTTCGGTGACGGTGAACCGGGTCAACGGCGCGGCCGTGCTCGGGGAGCCGTCATGGGCACGGCTGCTGGAGGAGGCGGGCTTTCATGCCACCCCGCAGGGCCTGCGGCTGCGCGCCTGACCGCCCGAGGTGCGCCTGACCGCGCCCGCGGTCAGGCGGCGGCGGTTCAGCGGCGACGGTTCAGGCGGCGACGACGTCGACGGCCTCGGCCGGGGCCTTGATGGTGACGCTGTCCGGCCGGCTGGTGACCGAGGTGACCCGGACGGGGTTGAGCATCGGCCGCATCGGAGGCGGCACGGTGTCGCTCGCCGCGGACTGGGCGAGTTCGGCCAGCGCCAGTTCGTCGCTCACTTCGCGCAGCAGTTCCGACATCCTCAGGTCCAGGGCGTCGCAGATCGCGGCGAGCAGTTCCGAGGACGCCTCCTTCTGTCCGCGTTCCACCTCGGAGAGGTAGCCGAGCGAGACCCGGGCCGACGAGGACACTTCGCGCAGCGTGCGGCCCTGACGTTGGCGCTGCCGACGCAGCACGTCACCCAGTAGGCGACGGAGCAGAATCATCGGTGGCTCCCTCCTCGGACCGTTGGCCTCGCTTAGCTTCATGCCCCACCGTACCGCCTCGGACTCCAACCGTGAGGGGAAGGCCGTCGTGTTCGCTGAAGGCGCATGGTGTGGGCGCTAGATCCATTCGCGTGAACTCCCCGCGTCCCGACCGTACACCCATCGGGAACGCATCACACCCCGATCCTCGGAGCGTGCGCCCAGCATCAACACCGGTACCCGCAATCCGGGGGGTACACGCGCATTGCCTCGCCCGCATATGCCCCGACCCGGCGAGGAACCCGCAGGTGGCAGCCCTCACACGGCGGCGTGGAACAGTTCCGGTCATGAAGCGATCAGTTTTCGACCAATGCATTACGGAGCGCGGTCAGTGCACCGCGGACGCTGGCGGTCCGGATCGCCGCCCGGTCACCGTCCGCGGTCACCCGCACCGCCACCGCGTCCACCGCGCCCGGTGCCGCCACCGCCGTGTACACCGTGCCCACGGGTCTGCCGTCCTGCGGTCCGGGTCCGGCGACCCCGGTGGTGGAGATCCCCCAGTCCGCGCCCAGCCGGTCCCGCGCCCCCAGCGCCATCTGCCGGGCGACCTCCGGGTCCACCGCCCCGCGCTCCGCCAGCAGCCCGCCGTCCACCCCCAGCAGCTCCCGCTTCAGCTCCGTGGCATAGGCGATCACCGAGCCGCGGAACGCCCGGGAGGCGCCCGGTACCCCGGTCAGCGCCGCCGCCACCAGACCGCCGGTCAGCGACTCCGCCACCGCCAGGGTCTGCCCCCGTGCCAGAAGCAGCGCCAGCACCTGCTCGGGCAGGCCCGCCTCGTCCGCCCCGGCCGACGCCCCCCGGCCGCCGAGAACGCTCATGCCCCGCGGTCCGAGGCACCGGAGGCGTCCGCGCCGCCGCCCGCGTTCCGCCGCCGCTCCCGGGCCAGCCCGCGCCGCCGCAGCACCACCGCCTGCCGGATGTAGTCCAGCCCGGTCAGCACGGTCAGCGCGACCGCCACCGCCATCACCCACCAGCGGAGCGTGGCCAGCGGCCCGGTCAGCGCCAGGATGTACATGCCCACCGCGACGCCCTGGGTCAGGGTCTTCATCTTGCCGCCCCGGCTGGCCGGGATCACCGCGTGCCGGATGACCCAGAACCGCATCAGGGTGATGCCGACCTCCCGGGCCAGAATCACCGCCGTCACCCACCAGGACAGATCACCGAGGACGGACAGGCAGATCAGCGCCGCCCCCATGATCGCCTTGTCCGCGATCGGGTCGGCGATCTTGCCGAAATCGGTGACCAGGCCGCGGCGCCGGGCGATCTCCCCGTCGAACAGGTCGGTGATCATGGCGATGGTGAACGCCGCCCAGGCCAGCGACCGCCAGCCCGGATCATGCCCGCCGCCCACGAACATCAGCACGACAAGCCCGGGCACCAGCAGCAGCCGCACCATGGTGAGGATGTTGGCCAGATTCCACAGCCCCGCGGTGGTCGTCCCGGCCCCGCTCCCGGACCCGGAGCCCGCCCCCGTGCCGCCCGCCGACGCGGCGGACGCCGGACCGCCGCCACGCCCCTCGGGTGTCTTCGGTACCCCCATGCCGCCGTGGCCGCCGCCCCCGGCGCCCGCGGCCGAGGCCGCCGGTACCCGCGTCATCTGGCCGCCCCGGCTGCCGTCGCGGACGCCGGTTCCTGCTCCGGCTCCCGGGGCGCCGACGCCACCGCGACCAGGTCCACGCCCTCGGTGCCGGTGATCTCCACCTCGGCGAACGCACCCACCCGCAGCCCGGCGCCGCCGGCCCCGGCCCCGGCCCCGATCATGATCTGGCCGTCGGTCTCCGGCGCCTGGTGCGCCCCGCGCCCGAAGGCCGTGCCGTCCGGCTCCACCGCCTCGACCAGTACCCGGGCCCGCTCACCGATCCGCTCCTCGGCCCGCTGCGCGGTCAGCTCCTCGGCGAGGCGGGTGACCCGCTCCACTCTCTCCGCGACCGCCTCGGGCGCGATCTTGCCGTCGAAGCCCGCCGCCTCGGTGCCGTCCTCGTCGGAGTAGCCGAAGATCCCGATCGCGTCCAGCCGCGCACCGCCGAGAAAACGCTCCAGCTCGGCCAGGTCGGCCTCGCTCTCCCCGGGGAAGCCCACGATGAAATTGGACCGCACACCGGCCTGCGGCGCCCGCGCCCGGATGGTGTCCAGCAGTTCCAGGAACCGGTCGGTGTCACCGAACCGGCGCATGGCGCGCAGCACGCCCGGCGCCGAGTGCTGGAAGGACAGGTCGAAGTAGGGCGCCACCTTCTCCGTCCCGGTGAGCACGTCGATCAGTCCCGGACGCATCTCGGCGGGCTGAAGGTAGCTGACCCGGATCCGCTCCAGGCCGTCCACCGCGGCCAGCTCCGGCAGCAGCGCCTCCAGCAGCCGGATGTCGCCCAGGTCCTTGCCGTAGGAGGTGTTGTTCTCGGAGACCAGCATGATCTCCTTCACCCCCTGCCCGGCCAGCCAGCGGGCCTCGCTCAGCACATCCGCCGGGCGCCGGGAGATGAAGGAGCCGCGGAAGGAGGGAATGGCGCAGAAGGAGCAGCGCCGGTCGCAGCCGGAGGCCAGCTTCACCGACGCCACCGGGCTGCTGTCCAGGCGGCGGCGCAGCGGGGCGCGCGGCCCGGAGGCGGGGGCCAGGCCCTCGGGCAGATCGGCCGGGGCGCCGTGACCGGGCACCGCCACCGCGCCGGCGCCGGCCTGCCGCTCGGCCGGGCTGACCGGCAGCAGCTTGCGCCGGTCGCGCGGCACGTGCGGGGTGTGGCGGCCGCCGGAGAGGATGGTCTGCAGCCGGTCGGAGATGTCCGCGTAGTCGTCGAAGCCGAGCACGCCGTCGGCCTCGGGCAGGGCCTCGGCCAGTTCCTTGCCGTACCGCTCGGCCATGCAGCCCACGGCCACCACGGCCCGGGTGCGGCCCTCTCCTGATCCCTTCAGGTCGCTGGCCTCCAGCAGGGCGTCGACCGAGTCCTTCTTGGCCGTCTCCACGAAGCCGCAGGTGTTGACCACGGCCACATCGGCCTGCGCGGCATCCGTCACCAGGTCCCAGCCGTCCGCGGCCAGCCGGCCGGCCAGCTCTTCGGAATCCACCTCGTTACGGGCGCAGCCAAGGGTGACCAGGGCGACGGTGCGGCGTTCAGACATGCTCTCAGCGTACTTCGTCCCGGAGCGGCTCTCTGCGCGGGACGTCCGGGGACTGGTGCTCGAACCGCCGCCCGCGCCCGAGCGGCGGCACCCGGCACGACCTGCGGCGGCGCGCCCGCCGCCGGCTGCCGCACGGCGGCC
>NZ_WTLH01000302.1 GCF_011421595.1 Streptomyces sp. YIM 98790
ATCCACCACGGACAACCGGACACACATCCGGCCCCATGGCGACGGGGTTGCCAAATATCTGGCGTTGACTTTTGGCACGCTGTTGAGTTCTCAAGGAACGGACACTGCCTTCGGTAACCCTCTCGGGAATCCCTCCGGGTGTCTGCCGCTACTCTAGGGCACCTTTCCTGCCGATCAAAATCGGGGAGTTGGGCTGCCCTGTCTGAGCGCCCGGAGAACATTACGCGTCCCGATTGGGAGCGTCAACTTGATCAGGAGCCGGCCCCGGCGGGGGCTTCGTGGCGGCGTCCGGCGCGGGGTCAGCTTCCCGTGCGGCGCTGCGTGGGCAGGGTGAATTCAGCCCACACGGACTTGCCGCCGTCCGGCAGCAGCCGGGTCCCCCAGTCGGTGGCGATGGCGGCCACGATGGAGATCCCCCGCCCGGCCTCGTCGGCCGGGGCGGGGTGACGGCGCCGCGGCAGATTCTCGTCGCCGTCCGTCACCTCGACGATCAGCCTGCGGTCGGTGCGTCGCAGCCGCAGCCGCATGGGGGCCTTGCCGTGCTGGAGGGAATTGGCGACCAGTTCGCTGGTGGCCAGCACGCCCAGCTCCCGGAGCTCGTCGGGGAAACGCCAGCTGGCGAGCACGCCGTCGGCGAAGGCGCGGGCGCGCGGGGTGGCCTCGATGCCGCCGAGCAGGTCGAGGGCCGCCCCGCGGAACAGTCCGGCCACGTCGGTGTCGCGTTCGGGCCGGGCCATCACCAGGATGGCGACGTCGTCGTCGTGGCCCTCGCCGATGCCGAGGGAGCGCAGCAGGCGGTCGCAGATGATCTGGGGCGTGGTGTGGCCGGTGCCGGGGGAACCGGTCAGGGCCTCCTCCAGGGCGGCCAGCCCTTCGTCGATGTCGGCGTCGCGGCGCTCCACCAGACCGTCGGTGCAGAGCACGGCCAGCGCGCCGGGCGGGAAGGGGGTGATGCCGGAGGTATGGGTCCAGCCGCCGGTGCCCAGCGGCGGGCCGGTGGGTTCGGTGGCCCGGTGGACGGTGCCGTCCGGGCGGCGCACGAAGATCGGCAGGTGGCCGGCCGAGGCGAAGACCAGGTGGTCCTCGTTGGGGTCGTGCACGGCGTAGAGGCAGGTCGCGATCTGGCTGGGGTCGATCTCGGCGGCGAGGCCGTCGAGCAGCTGGATCACCTCGTGCGGCGGCAGGTCGAGCCGGGCGTAGGCGCGGACCGCCGTGCGGAGCTGGCCCATGACGGCGGCGGCGCGCACGCCGCGGCCCATCACGTCCCCGATGACCAGGGCGGTGCGCCCGGCGCCGAGCGGAATCACGTCGTACCAGTCGCCGCCGATGGCGGCGTCGGTCCCGCCGGGGCGGTAGGTGGCGGCCACCCGCAGGTCGTCGGGCTGTTCCTGCTTCTGCGGGAGCAGGCTGCGCTGGAGGGTGACGGCGGCGGCGCGCTGGCGGCTCTCGCTCTCCCGCAGGCGTTCGGCGGAGACGACCTGGTCGGTGACATCGGAGGCGAAGATCAGCACGCCGAGGGAGGTCTCCGTCCCGGTGGCGGAGGCGGCGGGCGCGGTGGCCGCGGCGGTGCCGGACAGGCCGGCGAGGCGGACGGGAGTGCAGGTGAAGGTGTAGAAGCTGTCGCGGCTGCGGCCGGCCACCCGGCGGGACTTCAGGGAGCGGGGGGTGCCGCTGCGCCGGACCTGGTCCATCAGGGGCAGCAGCCCCAGCTCGGCGAGTTCGGACAGACCGTGGCGGGCGGGTGTCCCGGGGGTGCGGGCGCCGAAGACGGCGGCGTAGGCCTCGTTGACGTAGGCCACTCGGTGGTCCGGGCCGTGGACCAGGGCGACGGGTGCCGGGACCTGGCCGAGGAGCTCGTGCACGGCCCGGGCATCGATGCCGCGGACCGCGGCGCCGGCCTGGCGTTCCGTGTCCCGGCCGCCGCGGTCCCGGCTGCGGCCGCGCAGGTCCTGGCCCTGGGCACGGGGCTGGGTCCGGCTCTGGGGCGCGCTCTGCTGCGTGCCCTGCGGCGCGCTGTGGCCGGGGCTGCGGCCGGGGCTGCGGTCCTCGCCCGGGTCCGGGCCGCCCTGGTCGGGTCCTTGGTCGGGCGGCGGGTGCTCCTGGTCGGCGCCCCCCGTCCGTACGCCTGTGGCGCCACCGGCCGGGGTGGCGGCGTTGCGCCGCTGAGTTCCGGGCAGCCGGAGGCTCCAGCGCGTCAAGTTCACGAGTTCTGCTTTCCGATCCGATCCGTTCGGTTGTACGGGTGCCCGCCGAGCGCCTGGGGTACGCGCGGAAAGCGGGGGCCGGGAGCGGGCCGAGGCGTTGCCCGGCGCCGTGCTGCCCGCCGTACGCGGCAGCGCGCAGGTGCGCGCGGCCCCACCCTATGGCGTGCCGTCGCCCTTGCCCGGGGTGCCGGGCCGGGGCCGGTCGGCGCCCGCCGCGGACTCGAACTCGGCACGTGGGTGTTCCAGCGAGCCGAGCGAAACGATTTCCCGCTTGAACAGCCCGGCGAGGGTCCACTCGGCGAGCACGCGGGTCTTGCGGTTGATCGTCGGTACCCGGCTCAGGTGGTATGTGCGGTGCAGCCACCATGCGGGAAAGCCCTTGAATCTCCTCCCGTACACCCGCGCGACACCCTTGTGCAACCCCAGGGAGGCGACCGAGCCGGCGTAGCGGTGTTCGTAGTCGGCCAGCGGGCGGCCACGGAGCAGGGCAACCAGGTTGTCGGCGATCTGCCTGCCCTGCCGGAGTGCGTGTTGCGCGTTCGGGGCGCACCGGGGGCGCCTGCCGTCCGGTGCGGGGTCGTCGGCGGTGAGGTCCGGGACGGCGGCGCAGTCGCCGGCCGCCCAGACGTGCGGTACGCCCTCCACCCGGAGTTTCGGGGTGCATTCCACCCGGCCGCGGTCGTCCAGCGGCACGCCGCAGTCGCGCAGCACCGGGTTGGGCTTGACGCCGGTGGTCCACACCAGGGTGCGGGTGGGATGCCGGGAGCCGTCGTTGAGCACCACGACCCGGTCGGTGCAGGATTCGAGGCGGGTGTTGAGCTTGACGTCGATGTTGCGGCTGCGCAGCTCGCGGACGGTGTATTCGCCCATGGTGAGGCCGACTTCCGGGAGGATGCGGTTGGCCGCTTCGACCAGGATCCATTTCTGCTCGTCCGGGCTGATGTTCGAGTAGTACCGGCAGGCGTAGGCCGCCATGTCCTGGAGCTCGGCGAGGGCCTCCACGCCCGCGTACCCGCCGCCGACGAAGACAAAGGTCAGGGCGGCGGCCCGGATCTGCGGATCGCGGGTCGAGGAGGCGATGTCGAGTTGTTCCAGTACGTGGTTGCGCAGGCCGATGGCCTCTTCCACGGTCTTGAAGCCGATGCCGTGCTCGGCCAGGCCGGGAATGGGCAGGGTGCGGGTGAGGGAACCGACCCCCAGCACCAGTTCGTCATAACGCATGACGCGCGGGGGCTCGGATTCCTCCTCACCGGCGAGCGTGCGGATGGTGACGGTCCGTTTTTCCGGGTCGGCGCCGAGCAGTTCTCCGGGGACGAAGCGGCAGCGGTCGAGCACCCGGCGCAGTGGAACGACCACATGGCGCGGGGAGATGTTCCCGGCCGCGGCTTCGGGGAGAAACGGCTGGTAGGTCATGTAGGGCTCGGGGTTGACCAGCACGACCTCGACGGTGCCGCGGAGGAGTTCCCGTCTGAGTTTCTGCTGAAGACGGAGCGCGGCGTACAGCCCGACGCTGCCACCGCCGGCCACGAGGATGCGTGTCGGTTCCTTGCTCACCTGTCCATGACGCACCGCGGGAGCGGGGTTTGTCCACCGGTCGGCAGCGCGTGTTGCGCCGATCGGGCCCTGGACGAGTTCTTGCCCTTCTCTCCGGTAACAGGCTGAACTATGTTCGTAACCCAGACGGAGTGGCGAAGCCGCTCCATTCATCCGTGGGGAACAGCGGGGAGTCTCCGGGGGGAGACACATCACCGGGGGAATACATATGCGGATACAGGGGCCCGAGGGTTGGGCGTCGACGGGCAGCGGTGGCAGGGGCCGGGGGACGGAGGCGCAGCCGATGCCGCTGCGCACCGACGCCCGGCGCAATCTGCGGCATGTGCTGAGCGCGGCGCGCGACGTCTTCGGGGAACAGGGCTACGACGCACCGATAGAGGAGGTGGCCAGGCGCGCCCGGGTCGGCGTGGGAACGGTCTACCGGCGGTTTCCGACCAAGGAGGCGCTGGTCCAGTACATCGCGGAGGAGGAGACGCAGCGGCTGACGGATCGCGCGCTGGAGGCGCTGGCCCGGGAGGACGAGCCGTGGCGGGCGCTGGAGGGTTTTGTCCGGTACTCGGCGGCTTCGGGGACGAGCAGGCTGCTCCCGGAGCTGCTGGCCGCGGCGGCGGAGGGCGTGGAGTCACCGCCGCCGGCCGCGGTGGCGGGCGCGGTGCCCGGCGCGGGGCCGGCTGAGGCGGGCGCAGGGCGTTTACCGCGGCAGCGCGGTGGCCTGCCGCTGC
>NZ_WTLH01000303.1 GCF_011421595.1 Streptomyces sp. YIM 98790
GGTCCTGCGGCCGGTCCGCCAGGTGCCGGGCCAGGGCGGCGGCCTGGGCGCGCAGCGCGGGCGCGGAGCGGGCGGACAGCACCAGCGGGACGTCCGCGGGTGCCTCCTCGCCCGTCCCGGCCCCGGCCCGGCCGGACGTCCCGGCGGGCCCGGACGTCCCCGCGGCCCGGGGCGGTTCGGCCAGGACTAGATGGCAGTTGGTGCCGCCCACGCCGAACGAGCTGACCCCCGCGACCAGCCGGGCGTCCGGCTCCGGCCACTCCCGGGCGGCGGTCACCACCTCCAGGTTCAGCTCCGCCAGCGGGATGTCCGGGCCGGGGGAGACGAAGTGCAGGCTGGGCGGCAGGGTGCGGTGACGGATGCTCAGCACGGCCTTGAGCAGGCCCGCCACACCGGCGGCGCCCTCCAGATGGCCGATGTTGGTCTTCACCGAGCCCACCAGCAGCGGACGCCGGGCGCCCGGCCGGGGGCGGCCGAGCGCCGCGCCCAGTGCCGCCGCCTCCACCGGGTCGCCGACCCGGGTGCCGGTGCCGTGCAGCTCCACGTACTGCACCTCGGCCGGGGAGACGCCGGCGCGGCGGCAGGCCAGCCGGATGACCTCCTCCTGCGCCCGGCGGTGCGGGACGGTGAGTCCCGCGCCGCCGCCGTCGTTGTTGACCGCGCCGCCCAGCAGCACGCTGTGCACGGCGTCGCCGTCGGCCAGCGCGGCGGACAGCGGCTTGAGCACCAGCAGCGCGCCGCCCTCGCCGCGCACGTAGCCGTTGGCGCGGCTGTCGAAGGTGTGGCAGCGGCCGTCCGGGGAGAGCGCGCCGAACGCCCCGATCACCTCGCTCGCCGCGCCCAGCAGGTTGAGGTTGACGCCGCCGGCCAGCGCCAGCGGCAGCTCGCCCCGGCGCACCGCCTCCGCGGCCTGGTGCACCGCCACCAGGGAGGAGGACTGCCCGGTGTCCACGGTCATGCTCGGCCCGGTCAGCTCCAGCAGGTAGGAGACGCGGTTGGCGATCAGGCTGCGCTGGGTGCCGGTGAAGGTGTGCGGGCCGGGCGGCCCGGGCAGGTGGGCGTAGTCGCCGCCGATGGCGCCGACGAACACGCCCGCCGCCGCCCCGCGCAGCGCGGTGGGCGCGATCCGGGCGTGTTCCAGGGCCTCCCAGGCCAGTTCCAGGGCAAGCCGCTGCTGCGGGTCCATGGCGGCGGCCTCGTGCGGCGAGATGCCGAAGAAGGCGGCGTCGAAGCGGTCCACCTGGGAGAGGAAGCCGCCCCGCCGCCGGGCGGCGCCGGGAGGAAGGTCCGGCCAGCGGTCCGCGGGCGCGTCGGTGACCGCGTCCGCCCCCTGGCGCAGCAGCCTCCAGAAGGCGTCCGGGCCGTCCGCCCCGGGAAGCCGGCACGCCATGCCGACGACGGCCACCGGCTCGGGCTCACCGGCAGCGCATTCCGCACCCGTGGAAAACATGTATTCACCCCGCCGTTGCAGCGCATTTCGGATATCGGGCCGGGCGGAGAGGAGTCTCCGCGCGGAAGGGAAACGGAAAACGGACCGCTGTGTGCTGATCGCTACGGCTCGGCCGTCGTGATCATGCCGTAAAGGTGTGGTGATCGCCGTGGCGGCGTGGTCTGCGGTACCGCCGCGGACGGCTGACGATGACCGATCCTGCGGCTCCGGCGAGCGGAGCGTCAAGGCGCTTCCGGACGAATAGCGGTGGCAGCAAAACCTCGGCAGAAAGCTGCCAGCGGCTCCCGGCCCGCGCTGCCGCACCCGGCGGGCGGGGCGGCGGCCGGCCGTGCGCGGAATCCGGCGGCAGACCCCCGGAATCCCCTTCCACCTGTGCTTTTTCCGTCCCCGCTGAGGGCTGCCGGATGCCGCCCCAGGGCCGCTGCGGCCCTGGCGCGGCCCGCCGGGTGGGGGTGCCGCCCGGGTTCGGCCCCNGGGGGTGCCGCCCGGGTTCGGCCCCGGGCCCGCGGAGAATATGGGGGCACCCTACCCATGCCGGTCCCATCGCCGCGGGGGCACAGTTCCGATACCAGCGTGGTGACCCACCGCCTTGTTTACCGGAACAGGCGGCTTGGAACAATCAGGCCCGGAGCAATCCGGCATGGACAACAAGGGGTGCGATGTCCGAGACCGTGTCCACGGCGGCGTCCGCGGCAATACCGGAAGAGCTGCCGGAAAGCAGGCCCGGCGGGCCGGAATTGTTCCGGCGGGCCGGTGGAGTGCTGTGCGTCGGCGGAATTCCGGCGGACCGGCTGGCGGCCCGGGTGGGCTCCACGCCGTTCTTCGCCTACGACCGCGCGCTGATCACCGGCCGGGTGGCCGAGGTACGGGCCGCGCTGCCCGACGGCATCCAGCTCAGCTACGCCGTGAAGGCCAACCCCATGGTCGCGCTGCTGCACCACATGAGCGGGCTGGTGGACGGCTTCGACATCGCCTCCGGCGGCGAGCTGGCCAAGGTGCTCGACACCACCATGCCCGCGCACCGGATCAGCTTCGCCGGGCCGGGCAAGACCACCGAGGAGCTGGGCCGGGCGGTGGCCGCCGGGGTCACCGTGGAGCTGGAGTCGGCGGGCGAGCTGGCCCGGCTGGGCCGGGTCTCCGACCGGCTCGGCATCCCGGCCCGGGTGGCGCTGCGCGTCAACCCGGACTTCGCGGTGCGGGGTTCGGGCATGCGGCTGAGCGGCGGCCCCCAGCAGTTCGGCGTGGACGCCGAGCAGGCCCCCGCGGTGCTGGACGCGATCGCCGCCTCCGGTGCCGAGTTCCAGGGCTTCCATGTCTTCGCCGGCTCGCAGAACCTCTCGGCCGAGCACCTGCGCGAGGCCCAGCGCCGGACCGTGGAACTGGTGCTGGATCTGGCCGAGAAGGCCCCGGCCCCGGTGCGGTGCGTCAATCTCGGCGGCGGCTTCGGCATCCCCTACGCGCCCCGGGACACCCCGCTGGACCTGGCCGCGGTGGGCGACCGGCTGGCCGTGCTGCTGCACGAGCGGCTGCGGCCCCGGCTGCCGCAGGCCCGGGTGGTGATCGAGCTGGGCCGCTACCTGGTGGGCGAGGCCGGCGTCTACCTGACCCGGGTGGTGGACCGCAAGCAGTCCCGCGGCACCACCTTCCTGGTGGTGGACGGCGGTCTGCACCACCAGCTTGCCGCCTCCGGCAACTTCGGCCAGGCCATCCGGCGCAACTACCCGATCGCGGTGGCCGCGCGGGCCGGCGGCGGAGCCCCGGAGACGGTCAGCGTGGTCGGCTGCCTGTGCACCCCGCTGGACCTGCTCGGCGACCGGGTGGTGCTGCCCCGCGCGGAGCCCGGGGACCTGATCGCCGTCTTCCAGGCCGGGGCCTACGGACTGACCGCCAGCCCCACCGCGTTCCTCGGCCACCCGGCCCCCGCCGAAGTGCTGGTCTGACCACGCCGCACCGCGGGGACCGCCGAGGCCGCCGGGACCGCACCGCGGTACCGCACCACGGCACGCGCACCACCGCACCTGACAGGTGACAACCACCGCCGGACCACACCGGACCGGCCGGCCGCACGGCCGGCACCCCGAGGGGGACACCCATGCACACTCTCGAACGGACACGTGAACGGACGGACGACGGACACCGGGGGGCCGCGGCCGGTCGGTACCGGTCCGGCGGAGGCGGCCTCGCGGGACCACGGTTCCGGATCCTCGGCCTGCTGCACGTCCAGGGCCGCGACCATCTGATGATCACTGCGCGCCGCCAGCAGGTGCTGCTCGCCGTCCTGCTCCTCAACGCCAACCGGGTCGTGCCGCTGGACAGCCTGGTGGACGAACTGTGGGGCAGCGCCCCGCCCGCCACCGCCCGCGCCCAGGTGCAGACCTGCGTCTCCGCACTGCGGCGCGGTCTGTCCCACACCGGCCTCGGCGAGCGCATCCGCACCCGCGGTGTCGGCTACGCCCTGGAACTCGCCCCGGAGGAACTCGACCTGAAGGTCTTCGAGCGGCTGCTCGGCCAGGGCCGTGAGGCACTGGCCGCCGGCCGGCCGCAGGCCGCGCGCACCGCCTTCCGCGAGGCCCTGGCCCTGTGGCGGGGGGAGCTGCTCACCGGCATCGACAGCCGGGCGGTGCGCGCGCACCGGATACGCGTCGCCGAGCGCCGCACCGAGGCGGTGGAGGACTGCATCGAGGCCGAGCTGCGGCTCGGCCTGCACCGGGAACTCGTCGGCGAACTCTCCGCCCTGGTCGACGAGTACCCGCTGCGGGAACGCTTCGTGGCCCAGCTGATGACCGCGCTCTACCGGTGCGGACGGCGCGTCGAGGCGCTGGCCGCCTACCGGAGGGTCCGGGAGACCTTCGTGGAGGAGCTGGGCCTGGACCCCGGCCCGGCCCTCTTCCGGCTCCACCAGGAGATTCTCACCGGGCGCGCCGACCCCGGCCCGGTCCCGGCCGGGCCGGCCTCCGCCGGGCCCGGAGGGGAGGCGCCGGCCGCCGGCGGCGGCCTTCCCGGC
>NZ_WTLH01000304.1 GCF_011421595.1 Streptomyces sp. YIM 98790
CCGTCCCGCCGCAGGCCGGCCCGGAGGCCGAGCCGGCCGGTCCCCCCGGGGCCGGCGACGCCCCGCTGCCCCCCGGGGGCGAGCCCGCCCCCGGCTATGCCGAGGCCGAACGCGAGGCCGTGCACCGCCTGATGCGCGAGCGCCGCGACGTCCGCAACGGCTTCCGCTCCGACCCCATCCCGCACGAGGTGCTGCTGCGGGTCCTGGAGGCCGCGCACACCGCGCCCAGCGTGGGCCACTCCCAGCCCTGGGACTTCGTCATCATCCGCTCCGAGGAGACCCGCCAGAAGGTCCACGAGCTGGCCATGCGGCAGCGCGAGGCATACGCCAAGTCCCTGCCCCGGGCGCGCGCCAAGCAGTTCAAGGAGCTGAAGGTCGAGGCCATCCTCGAAACCCCGGTCAACATCGTGGTGACCGCCGACCCCACCCGGGGCGGCCGGCACACCCTGGGCCGCCACTCCCAGCCGCAGATGGCGCCGTACTCCTCCGCCCTCGCCGTGGAGAACCTCTGGCTGGCCGCGCGCGCCGAGGGACTGGGCGTCGGCTGGGTCAGCTTCTTCGACGAGCGCGAACTGGTCCGCGCCCTCGAACTCCCGGACCACCTGGAGATCGTGGCGTATCTCTGCATCGGCTATGTCGACGAGTTCCCGGACGAGCCCGAGCTGGTGCAGACGGGCTGGTCCCGCCGCCGCCCGCTGTCCTGGGTGGTGCACGAGGAGTCCTACGGCCGCCGCGCCCTGCCCGGCGCCGACCCGCACGACCTGCTCGCCGAGACCCTGGACCAGATCCGCCCGCTGGACGCCCAGGCGCTCGGCGAGGCCTGGGAGCGCCAGAAGCGGATGACCAAGCCGGCCGGCTCGCTGGGCGCGCTGGAGATCATCGGCGCCCAGCTGTGCGGGCTGTCCCGGCTCTGCCCCCCGCCCGTGCCGGAGCCGGCCGCGGTGGCCGTCTTCGCCGGTGACCACGGGGTGCACGCCCAGGGCGTCACCCCGTGGCCGCAGGAGGTCACCGCCCAGATGGTGGCCAACTTCCTGGGCGGGGGAGCGGTGTGCAACGCCTTCGCCAACCAGGTCGGGGCCGAGGTCTGCGTGATCGACGTGGGCGTGGCCGGTGAACTGCCCGCCACCCCGGGCCTGCTGCCGCGCAAGGTCCGCCCCGGCACCGCCGACCTGACGGCCGGCCCGGCCATGAGCCGCGAGGAGGCGCAGCGCGCCGTCGAGATCGGCATCGAGACCGCCCGCGACCTGGTGGCCGCGGGCAACCGGGCGCTGCTCACCGGGGAGATGGGCATCGCCAACACCACCGTGTCGGCCGCGCTGATCGCCGCCTGCACCGGGGCCGACCCGGCCGAGGTCACCGGCCGCGGCACCGGTATCAACGACGAGACGCACGCCCACAAGGTCGAGGTGGTGCGGCGCGCGCTGGAGCTGCACCAGCCGGATCCGGCGGCCGACCCGCTGGGCCTGCTGGCCGCCATCGGCGGCCTGGAGCACGCCGCGCTCACCGGCTTCATCCTGGGCGGCGCCTCGCTGCGGGTCCCGGTGATCCTGGACGGCGTGAGTGCCGGTGCGGCCGCGCTGGTGGCCCGCGCCATCGCACCGGAGGCGGTCTCCGCCTGCGTGGCCGGCCACCGCAGCGCCGAGCCGGGCCACGCCGCCGCGCTCAACACGCTGGGGCTGCGCCCGCTGGTCGATCTCGACCTGCGGCTCGGCGAGGGCACCGGCGCGCTGCTGGCCCTGCCACTGGTGCAGTCCGCGGCCCGGGCGATGGCCGAGGTGGCCACTTTCGACGCCGTCGGCATCACCGACAAGAACTGATCCCTGCGGCCGGCCCTCCCGGCCGGGAGACCCGGCGCCACAGGTGCCGCCCGCCCGCCGGACGCGGAGAACGCTCCCGCGTCCGCCGGCGGGCGGTACCGGCCGCCGCGCAGCGGGCGCCGGCCTCGCAGCGGGGAGGCGCCGCAGGTGAGGTAGCGCACGGTGTGGTTCCGATGGGCGGCCGGCCCGGCCGCGGCCCGGTCGCCGCATCGTAAGGTGATGCGGGGGCCGAGCCCCCGGCCAGCCGCTCCGGCGCCGCAGCGGCAGCGATCTACCCCCCGAGCCGCGAGGAGCCCGTACCGCCCATGCCCGTGCCTGCGCCCGATCACCCCGCGTACCCCGTCGGCCTCCGCCTCGCCGGCCGGCGCGTCGTCGTCCTCGGCGGCGGCACCGTCGCCCAGCGGCGGCTGCCCGCGCTGCTCGCCGCCGGTGCCGACGTCCGGCTGATCGCCCCCGAGGTCACGCCCTCCGTCCAGGCCATGGCCGAGGCGGGCGAACTCCGCTGGGAGCCCCGCGGATACCGGCCGGGCGACCTGGCCGACGCCTGGTACGCGCTGATCGCCACCGACGACCCGGCGGTCAACGCCGCCGCATCCGCCGAGGCCGAGACCGCCCGGGTGTGGTGCGTGCGCAGCGACGACGCCGAGGCGGCCACCGCCTGGACCCCGGCCACCGGCCGGAGCGAGGGCGTCACCGTGGCCGTGCTCACCGGACGCGACCCGCGCCGCTCGGCCGCCGTGCGCGACGCCGTGGTGGAGGGCCTGCGGGACGGCACGCTGACCGCCCCCCGGCACCGCGGCCGCGCCCCCGGGGTGGCCCTGGTCGGCGGCGGTCCGGGCGACCCCGACCTGATCACCGTGCGCGGCCGGCGGCTGCTGGCCGAGGCGGATGTCGTCATCGCCGACCGCCTCGGCCCGCGCGAGCTGCTCGACGAACTTCCCCCGCATGTGGAGGTCATCGACGCGGCGAAGATCCCCTACGGGCGCGCCATGGCCCAGGAGGCCATCAACAACGCCCTGATCGAGCACGCCAAGGCCGGCAGGTCGGTGGTCCGGCTCAAGGGCGGCGACCCCTACGTCTTCGGACGCGGCATGGAGGAGGTCCAGGCGCTCACCGAGGCCGGCATCCCGGTCACCGTGGTGCCCGGCATCTCCAGCGCCATCAGCGTGCCCTCCGCGGCCGGCATCCCCGTCACCCACCGGGGTGTCGCCCATGAGTTCACCGTGGTCAGCGGCCATGTCGCGCCCGACAGCCCGGGTTCCCTGGTGGACTGGCCCGCCCTGGCCGGGCTGCGCGGCACCCTGGTGCTGCTGATGGCGGTGGAGCGCATCGGCGCCATCGCCGGCACCCTGATCCGGCACGGCCGCTCCGCCGACACCCCGGTCGCCGTCGTCCAGGAGGGCACCATGGCCGCCCAGCGCCGGGTGGACGCCACCCTGGCCACCGTGGCCGGCCGGATCGCCGAGGCGGAGATCCGGCCGCCCGCCGTCATCGTCATCGGCGATGTGGTCGCGGTGGGCCACGGCCGCACCACCGGGGAAGAGGTCCGGTGACCGCGCGGCCGGTGGAGATCACCGATCCCGCCGACCCCCGGCTGGCCGACTACACCGGGCTCACCGATGTGGCCCTGCGCCGGGTGCGCGAGCCGGCCGAGGGACTGTTCATGGCGGAGGGCGAGAAGGTCATCCGCCGTGCGCTGGACGCCGGTTACCGCATGCGGTCCATGCTGCTCACCCCCAGGTGGGCGGAGGCCATGCGGGATCTCACCGAGACCGGGCCGGCCCCGGTCTACCTGGTCTCCCCGGAGCTGGCCGAGCAGGTGACGGGCTATCACGTGCACCGGGGCGCGCTCGCCGCCATGGCCCGCAGGCCGCTGCCCGATCCGGCCGCCCTGCTGGCCGGGCCGGCCCGGGGCCGGGACGTGAGCCGGATCGCGGTCCTGGAGGACATCGTCGACCATGCCAATGTCGGCGCCGCCTTCCGCAGCGCCGCCGCCCTCGGCATGGACGCCGTGCTGGTCACCCCGGGCTGTGCCGACCCGCTCTACCGGCGCTCGGTGAAGGTGTCGATGGGCGCCGTGCTGCAGATCCCGTGGACCCGGATCGAGCCCTGGCCCGGCGGGCTCGCGCTGCTGCGCGAGGCCGGCTATCTGACCGCCGCGCTGGCCCTCGCCCCGGACGCGGTCACCCTGGACGAGTTCGCCGCCCGGTGCCCTCCCCGGACCGCCCTCGTCCTGGGCACCGAGGGCGAGGGGCTGCGCCCGGCCACCCTGGCCGCGGCCGACGTCACGGTACGGATCCCGATGGCCGCCGGGGTGGACTCGCTGAACGTGGCCGCCGCCTCCGCCGTGGCCTTCTACACCCTGGCGCCCGGCCGCCGCTGACCCCGTACCCCTTCCGCACCCTCCCGTGCCCGTCCGCTCCGCGACCGGGGCGGGGCACCCCCCCGTCAGAGGGCGCCCTGGCAGCCCTGGACGGCGGTCAGACCGAGGATCACCAGCAGGGTCACCGTCACGAAGACCACCAGCCGCTGCCGCAGCAGCCGCCGGTCCACCCCCCGCCGCTGCGGCCGGGGGCGCGGACGGGCCGC
>NZ_WTLH01000305.1 GCF_011421595.1 Streptomyces sp. YIM 98790
CGCCGCCGGGCCCCGGCGCCCCGGACGGCCGGGCCGGCCCGGCGGGGGCGGCCTGGGCGAACAGGTCCTCCTGGGTGAAGCCGGCCAGACCGCTCACCCCGACCCCCAGCAGCCGCACCCCCTCGGTGGTGTCCACGCCCTCCAGCAGCCGGGCGGCGGCCTCCCGGATCACCCCGGGATCGTCGGTGGGACCGCGCAGCGTCTCCGAGCGGGTCAGGGTGGTGAAGTCGGGTCCGCGCACCTTGAGCACCACCGTGCGGCCGGAGCGCCCGGCGGCGCGCAGCCGCTCCGCGCAGCGCAGCGCCAGCCGGTCCACCTCCAGCCGCACCCGGGGGCGGGCGGTGACGTCCTCGTCGAAGGTGTCCTCCACCGAGACGGACTTGGCGTCCCGCTCGGCGACCACCGGGCGGTCGTCGATGCCCAGCGACATGGCGTGCACCGCGGTGCCGTGCGCCCGGCCGAGCAGCCGGACCAGTTCGTCCTCACCGGCGCGGGCCGCGTCACCGACCGTGATGATGCCCGCCTTGCGCAGCGCGGCCTCGGTGGCCGGTCCCACGCCCGGCAGGGTGCGCACCGGGAGCGGGGTGAGCAGGGCGCGCTCCTCACCGGGGGTGATCACCACCAGCCCGTCCGGCTTGGCCTGCTCGGAGCCGATCTTGGCCAGCATCTTGGAGCCGGCCAGCCCCACCGAGCAGGTCAGCCCGGTCAGGGCACGGATCCGCGCCCGGACGGTCTCGGCGGTGGCCCGCAGCGCACCGGTGGCCGCGGGGGCCGGGGCGGTGCGGGCGGCCGCCAGGTCCACGAACGCCTCGTCCAGGCTGAGCGGCTCCACCAGCGGGGAGATCTCCTCCAGCACGCCCAGCACGGTGGCGCTGACCGTGCGGTAGAAGGCGAAGCGGGGCGCCAGGTAGGCGGCGTTCGGGCAGAGCCGCCGGGCCTGCGCGGTGGGCATCGCGGACCGCACGCCGAACACCCGGGCCTCGTAGGAGGCGGTGGCCACCACGCCGCGCGGGCCGAGCCCGCCGACGATCACCGGCCGGCCGCGCAGACTCGGCTTGGACGCCTGCTCCACGGCAGCGTAGAAGGCGTCCATGTCCAGATGCAGGATGCTCGGTTCACCGCGCATGCCTCGATCGTCCCCCGGACCACCGACATCCGCGCGCGGCGGCCACCGCGGTCAGCGCATGCGCCGCCGGCGGGCGAGCTCGTCCTCGGGGTGGTCGGCGGCCACGGGCTCCCCGGTGTCGGCGCGCTCGGCGTGCAGCCGGGACAGCGCCTGCTCCACGTCGGCCCAGACCGCGCCCACCGCGATGCCGAAGATCCCGCGGCCGCCGCTGAGCAGCTCGGCCATGTCCACGGCCGAGGAGCAGCGGTAGACGGTGGCGCCGTCGCTCATCAGGACCAGGGACGGCAGCTCGGAGAGTTCCACGGTGCGCAGCGCCTGCACCGCGGCGCGGATGCTGTGCAGCGAGACCCCGGCGTCCAGCAGCCGCTTGACGATCTTGAGGGTGAGCACGTCCCGGAAGCCGTAGAGCCGCTGGCTGCCGGAGCCGTGCGCGGGGCGCACGCTGGGCTCGACCAGACCGGTGCGGGCCCAGTAGTCGAGCTGCCGGTAGGTGATCCCCGCGGCCGCGCAGGCGCTGGGGCCGCGGTAGCCGAGGCGGTGGGTGTCCTGCTGCCCCCGGACCCGGCCCGGGGGCGGTACCGTCCGCAGGTCAGCGCCTGGCGGGCTGCTGGGCAGTGCGGACAGCCCGCCCATCGCTCCGCTGTCGCCGTTACCTGTCACGCCGGCCTCCGTTCTGCATGCCTGATCGTGCCTGTTCGGCGCCGCCCGTTCCGGTGGCTGGCCGGGGGCGGCGGCTCGGCACTCCTGATAGACATGCCCCAATGACGCTAGGCACGCACCTGTGGTGCGTCAACGATCGCCACGCCCCGTCACCGGGCGCGGGCGGGCCGGGTCACTGGCTGGTGCCGAAGTCCTCCGGCGAAATCTGTTCGAGGAACTCGCGGAACCTCTCGACCTCGTCCTCCTGCTCGTCCGGAATGATGATTCCGGCGTCGTCGAGGACCTCGTCGCTGCCGTAGATGGGCGCGCCGACGCGCAGGGCGAGGGCGATGGCATCGGAGGGGCGGGCGCTGACCTCGATGCCGCTGGCGAAGACGAGTTCCGCGTAGAAGACGCCGTCGCGCAGATCGGTGATGCGGATGGCGGTCAGTTCCTGGCTGAACGCCTCCAGGACGTTCTTGAACAGGTCGTGCGTCAGCGGCCGGGTGGGAACCATCCCCTGCTGGGCAAAGGCGATCGCGGTGGCCTCCCCGGGGCCGATCCAGATGGGGAGGTACCGGTCGCCTCCCACCTCCCGGAGCAGAACGATCGGCTGGTTGTTGGGCATTTCGACCCGGACACCCACTACGTCGAGCTGGTTCACACAGCAACCCTAGGACGAGCGCGGACCTTTTGGATAGTCGAGCACGTCCGCGGGGTGCGAACACACCCGCGGCCGTGCCCCTGCCGTCCGGCCGCGGGGGCCGGAGTACGGCGGTTCGTGCGACGGCCGGGCGCGGCGGCGGCCGGGCCGCTCAGCGCTGGCCGAGGTAGAAGACCATCCGGTACTTGCCGATCTGCACCTCGTCCCCGTTGGACAGCACCGCCGAGTCGATCGGCTCCCGGTTGACGTAGGTGCCGTTCAGGCTGCCCACGTCGGCGACGCTGAACCCGCCCTCGGGACGCCGGCGGAACTCCACATGGCGGCGGGAGACCGTGACGTCGTCCAGGAAGATGTCGCTCTGCGGGTGCCGGCCGGCCGTGGTGACCTCGCCGTCGAGCAGGAAGCGGCTGCCCGAGTTGGGGCCGCGCCGGACGATCAGCAGCGCCGAGCCGGGCGGCAGGGCGTCCACCGCGGCCTGGGCCTCGGGCGACAGCCCGGGGTTCTGGCCGGTCATCTCGGCCTCGTACGCCTCGATCCCGGAGATGGAGAGCGTGGAGGTGGTGTCCGAGGAGGACCCCTCCGCGTAGGGCGTGCCGCCGCGCAGCGGATTGCCGCAGTTGGAGCAGAACCGGGCGACGGCGCCGTTGCGGCTGCCGCAGCGGGCGCAGGTCACCGCGCCGACAGCCGGCATGGCCGCGGTGGAGTCGTCTCCGGAGCCTATGCCGCCGGCCGGGGCGGAGATCTCGTCCCGGAACAGGGGGCGCCCGGCCGGCTGGCCCGGCGTGCCCGCCGGCATATCGCCACTCCGGTCGGCACGGTGCCGCGCGGCGTGGTCAGTGCCGCCCTGACGCCTGCCGAACAACTTAGCGAAAAAACTCACCGGCGATTCCCCTCGCACCTAGGCCGCCCGGCTGATTGAGCGGACGGGCGGTCCATTGTCTCTCACGGCCCATCGGACGTCCTGCCAACGTCCGGGCCTCACGTTCAGTTTCCCTCACCGGGCCAGATGTGCCCCGGCAGCCCCCCTGGGCGGACCCGCCGCTCATGGTGACGACTGAGCGTAGTCAGGCTGTTCCGAGGATCGCAAGGCATCCACGGTCACCTGCTCCGGCCGGCTGATCGTCACCGCGGCGCTCTCCTGTTCCAGGGACTGGACCACTCCCCCGGGGATGTTGAGGGCCGGCTCCAGATCCTGCGGGCGTCCGATGGCGGCGATCTCGAACGGGCGGGTGACCCGCACCCCGTCGATCACCACCGCTCCGTCGTCGTCCGTGAAGGAACTGCCCGCCACGATGCGCACGTCGTTGACCTGCAGCGCCTCGGCACCGGCCGCGCGCAGCTCCTGCACCGCGTCCAGCAGGTGATCGGCGCCGACACCCGCCAGCGGGTCGGAGATGCGCACCACGATGCCGGGGCCGGTGGCGGCGACCGTGCCGGCCAGCACGCCGAGCTGGCGCTCCCGCTCGCGGGTCTGGCGGCGGGCCTCCTCGGCCTGGTCGGAGCTGTTCTCCAGCTCGGTGCGCTGCTCCTCCAGACTGTCCCGCTCCTCGGACAGGCGGCGGGTGCGCTCGTCCAGGTCGCTGAGGATGCGGACCAGGTCCTCGGGGCGGGCACCGCGCAGCACGTTGTCCTCGCTGGCCGCCCGGACCTGGATGGCCAGGCCGAGGCCGAGGACGAACAGCAGGGCGGCGGCGATCAGCTGGGCCCGGCTGACCCGCGGGGGCCACAGGCCGGAGAGCAGCGCCGCCCGCCCGGTCGGCGGCGGATCCCCGTGCCCGGGGTCCGGGGCGGCATCCTCCGCGGTCTGCGGGGCAGCGCTCTCCGCGTTCGCCGTGCGCTCCGCGGGCTCCGTGCGCTCCGCGGGCTCCGTGTGCTCCGCGGGGCCGGGCGGGGTGCCGGGGGTGTCCCGGGAGGCGGAGCGGCTGCCGGGGGCCGCGGCGCGGCCGGCCCGGTCCCCGCCGGGTATGCCCCCGCC
>NZ_WTLH01000306.1 GCF_011421595.1 Streptomyces sp. YIM 98790
TCCGGAGCCGGGCTCAGGCGGCGCCGCGGCCGGGCCGGTCCCGCCAGGGCAGCGCCGCGGTCACCGTGGTCGGCCCGCCCGCCGGGGAGGACACCGCCAGCGCGCCGTCCACCGCGGCGATCCGCTCGGTCAGCCCGGCCAGCCCGGAGCCCGCCCCCGGGTCGGCACCGCCCCGGCCGTCGTCCGACACCAGCACCATCAGCCGGTCCCCGGTCCGCCAGATGTCCACCGAGGCCGAGCGCGCCCGGCTGTGCTTGGACACGTTCTGCAGCAGCTCCGAGACCATGAAATAGGTGATGCCCTCGATCGCCTCGGCCGGCCGCTCCGGCAGGTCCACATCCACCGCCACCGGCACCGTGCAGCGGGACGCCACCGCGGACAGCGCCGGACCCAGCCCTCGGTCGGTCAGGATCGCCGGGTGGATGCCGCGCGCCAGATCACGCAGCTCCTGCAGCGCCAGCTTCACCTCCCCGTGCGCCTCGTCCACCATCCGCGCCGCCGCCTCCGGATCCTCGGCCAGCTTCTCCTTGGCCAGGCCCAGCCCCATCGCCAGCGCCACCAGCCGGGCCTGCGCGCCGTCGTGCAGATCCCGCTCGATGCGGCGCAGATCGGCCGCGGAGGCGTCCACCACCACCGAGCGGTTGGACTCCAGCTCCTGCACCCGGGTCTCGGCCGCGGACGGGCCGAGCAGCCCGCCCACCATCAGCCGGTCCACCATGGCCATGCCCCGGATCAGCCAGCCGGACAGATACAGCAGCAGCAGACCCGCCAGGCTCACCAGCAGCGCCTCCGGCAGGGTGTCCCAGACCAGGCCCCCGCCGGTGCCGTCCACAGAGATTCCGGGGCGGTCCCGCTGGTCCAGCATCCAGAAGTACAGCGGGTAGAGAAGCCCCGACCAGGCGAGCGACCACATCACCACCACCATGGTGAAGGTGAACAGCGCCCACGGCAGATGGAGCAGCGCGTACCCCGTGCTGCGCCAGCACTCGCCACTGCGCAGCACCGCCGACATCCACTCCATCAGCCCGCGGCGGCCCTTGGCCAGCAGCGGACGCGGGCCGGGCACCGGCAGCCGCAGCAGCCAGTGCGCGCGGGCCCGCTCCACATAGCCGAAGGCGCGCAACGAGATCAGGGTCAGGCAGAGCAGCGGCAGGCCCACGAAGGTGATCAGCAGGCCCGCACTGGTGGACAGCGCGGTCACCGCGAAGCAGAAGGCGAACAGCGCCATCGGGAGATTGAGCAGCGCGTACAGGCACTCCCGCAGCGTGCGCGGGCCGACCATCACGGAGACCGCGCTGCTCCACGGCGATCTGCCGCTGCCGCTCCGCTCGCCCGCGTCCCGCGCTTCGCGCGGCACCGCAGTGCTGCTCATGGCGCCTGCCATTTCCTTCCTCCGTCTCCGCACGGCACGCGGCCCGCTCGGCCCCTGCCCGAACCCCAGAGTGCCCGTCGCCGGACCGCGGCCGCCATGGGGTACGTCGGTCTCCTGTGGTGGGGCTAACCCCACCTTCCGTCCCACGCGTATCCTGGCGCCTCCGCCGTGCCGCCCGTCCCAGGTGCCCGCCGCACCGGGGACGGCCGAATCACCGCCTTGCCACCGGCGGCCGGCTCCGGCGGTCTATCAGGTGCTCTCACTTTGTGTCATGATCTGGTCACAGGAGTTGGACACCGAAGGAGGGCGTCGTGGACAATCGGCTGCCGGCCCGGCCCGGTCCGGCCGGGGCCCGCGCCGGGAAGGAGGGGGCCGGCCGTGTTCGGTGAGCGTCGACGGCGGCTGGCCGATGCCATGGAGTGGCGCGGCGACTGGCCCCTCGAAGCGCCCTGGATACGTCATGCCGTGGGCGCCCTGCCCCGCCACCGCTTCGCCCCCGACCGGGTCTACCACTGCGTGGGCCGGCTCTACGTCCCGGTCGACCGCTGGACCCAGCCCGACCGCTGGGCCGACGTGGTCTATTCCGGCCCCGACGACCCCACCGTGGTCCAGGTCGCCGACGGGCGGCCGGTCCTCACCCTCGCCTCACCCGCCGCCGTGGTCGCCATGCTGGCCGCACTCGCCCCCGAACCCGGCGAACACCTGCTGGAACTGGGCACCGGCTGCGGCTGGAACGCCGCCCTGCTCTCCTGGCGCACCGGCCCCGGCAACGTGGTCAGCGTGGAACCCGACCCGCGCCTGGCCGACCAGGCCCGCCGCCGGCTGGACGGCATCAGCGCCGAGGTCGCGGTGGAGACCGGCGACCGGGAGGCCGGCTGGCCGGACAGCGCCCCCTACGACGGGGTGATCGCCACCTCGCCCGCCGAGCGCATCCCCTGGGCCTGGGTGGCACAGACCCGGCCCGGCGGCCGGATCGTCGTCCCCTGGGGCCTGCACGGCCACCTGGTGCTGCTGGTCGCCGAGGACGGCCGCTCCGCCAGCGGGCACGTGCGGCCCCGGCCGCAGACCAGCACCCCCTGCGACGACCACCTCCGGCGGCACCCCGCCGGCGGCGTCGAGGAGACCCAGGGCCTGGACGGGGCCGACGGCATCGGCATCACCGTCACCGCCGACAAGCAGACCGTCTGGCTGCGCGACGAGGACAACGTGCTCGACGTCTCCACCAGCCGGGGCGACCGCCCCTGACCCCGGTGGGACCGGAGAACCGGCCGGGAATCGAGTGGTTCCCGGGACGCACCGGTCACAACCGGTCGCTCACCCCCTAGACTCCCGTCCGTACGGCGGGCCGGCCGATGTCAACCGGCCGCGCGCCCGCCGGCCGACTGCGGCCGGCCACCACATCAGAACACGACACCTCACCACCAAAGGGGCCACCCAGGTGCCGGACTACTTCCACGGCTATGCGGTCGTCGGACTGGTCGCGGTCGTCGGCGCGCTCTTCGTCGCCGTGGCCTTCACCGCCGCACGGCTGCTGCGCCCGGTGGTGCCGACCCCGGAGAAGCTGCTCGTCTACGAGTGCGGCATCGATCCCGTCGGGGAAGGCTGGGCACACACCCAGATCCGCTACTACCTCTACTCCTTCCTCTACGTGATCTTCGCGGTCGACGCGATCTTCCTCTTCCCCTGGGCGGCCGTGTTCGCTGCCGACGGATTCGGCGGGGTGACCCTCGCCGAAATGTTCATCTTCCTGGGCTTCCTGGCGGCCGGCCTGTTCTACGCCTGGCGAAAGGGCGTGCTCACATGGACGTGACCCCGCTGCCCCCGCCCCGCCTCGGCCCGCTGGCCCGGCTCGCCCCCGAGCCCATGAAGGTGATCCTCAACTGGGGCCGCCGCTACAGCCTGTGGGTCTTCAACTTCGGGCTGGCCTGCTGCGCCATCGAGTTCATCGCCGCCTCCATGGCCCGGCACGACTTCATCCGGCTCGGGGTCATCCCCTTCGCACCCGGACCGCGCCAGGCCGACCTGATGGTGGTCTCCGGCACGGTCACCGACAAGATGGCCCCGGCGGTGAAGCGGCTGTACGAACAGATGCCGGAACCCAAGTACGTCATCTCCTTCGGCGCCTGCTCCAACTGCGGCGGCCCCTACTGGGACTCCTACGCGGTGACCAAGGGCGTGGACCAGATCATCCCGGTGGACGTGTACGTGCCGGGCTGCCCGCCGCGGCCCGAGGCACTGCTCCAGGGCATCCTCAAGCTCCAGGAGAAGATCGCCGAGGAGTCCACGGCCGACCGCTACCGCTCCCGGCCGCCCTCGGCCGCCGCACTCACCAGCCCGCTCACCCCGCCGCCGGCGGCGCCCGGGGGAGGCGAGCGGTGAGCTGGCTGGACCGCGAGGCCGATCAGATCTTCGGCGAGGGCGCCACCGCGGACGAGTCCTACGACACGCTCACCGTGGACGTCCCGCCCGGGCGCTGGCACGACGCCGCGCTGGCCGCGCGCGACGACCTGGGCTGCACCTGGTTCGACTGGCTCAGCGCGGTGGACCAGCAGGAGGCCGGCCTCCAGGTCTGCCTGCACGTGGTGGCACTCGGAGCACGGCCCGGCACGGCCCCGCGCCGCCTGCTGCTGCGCACCGCGGTCCCCCGGGACGCGGCCGAACTGCCCACGGTCACCGACGTCTACCCGGGCGCCAACTGGCACGAGCGGGAGACGCGGGAGATGTTCGGCCTGCGCTTCCCGGGCCACCCGAACCCGGAGAAGCTGCTGCTGCCCGAGACGTTCGAGGGCCACCCGCTGCGCAAGGACTTCGTGCTCGCCGCGCGGGTGGCCAAGGCCTGGCCGGGCGCGAAGGAGCCGGGCGAACCGGCGCACGGCGGCCCCAAGCGCCGCCAGATGCTGCCCCCGGGCGTCCCCGACCCCAACGACTGGGGCCCGCTCAAGGGCCAGGTGCCCCAGGCCCCCGCGGCGCCCGAACGCCGCTCCGCGCGCCGGCGCGGCGAAGCCCCGGCCCGCCCCCGCCGCACCC
>NZ_WTLH01000307.1 GCF_011421595.1 Streptomyces sp. YIM 98790
CCCGTGCCGCCCCCGCCGTCGGCCCTGCCCGCGCCGCGCGGCGGACCCTCCCCGGAGTACCGGGCGGCGCTGGCCGGACGGCACCGGGCGGGCATCCGCCAGGGCCTGCTGGGCCGCTGGGAGGAGGCCCTCCGGGTGCACGCCGCGGTGGCCGCGGAGCGCGAGCGCGTGCTCGGCGCCGACCACCCCGACACCCTGGCCAGCCACTACGAGGCGGCCTACGCGCTCGGCCGGCTCGGCCGCTGGGACCAGGCCCTGCCCGTCCACCGGCGGGTCGCCGAGGCGCGTGCCCGGGTCCTCGGCCCCCGCCACGGCGACACCCTGGTCTCCCGCTACGAGACGGCGGTCGGCCTGAGCCGGCTGGGCCGCCCGGCCGAGGCCCTGGAGATCTACCGGGACCTGGTCGCGGCGCGCACCCACGTCCAGGGCCGCAGCCACCCGGAGACGCTGCGTGCCCGGCACGGGCTGGGCGTCACCCTGGGGCGGCTGGGCCGCTGGGAGGAGGCCCTGGCCGAGGCCCGCGCGGTGTGCGCGCTGCGCTCGGGCACCCTCGGCGCGGACGAACCGGACACCCTGGTCAGCCGGCGG
Organism: Streptomyces sp. YIM 98790; assembly: GCF_011421595.1. Lineage (GTDB taxonomy): Bacteria > Actinomycetota > Actinomycetes > Streptomycetales > Streptomycetaceae > Streptomyces. The sequence goes on from NZ_WTLH01000307.1 coordinate 589, forward strand.
GAGATCGCGGTGGCGCTGGGCTGGCTGGGCCGCTGGGACCAGGCGCTGGAGGAGTACCGCCGGGTGCGGCTCAGCCGCGAGCGGGTGCTCGGCCCGGACCATCCGCAGACGCTGGCCAGCCGCAAGGACGAGGCGCACTGCCTGGAACAGCTCGGCCGTTCCGCCGAGGCCGCCGGGCTGCTCCGCGGGATCGCCGCACTTCCGGAGGGGGCCACGGGCGGCGGCTGAACCTCCGGACCTGGGGCGGCCGGAGGCCGGCTGCCGCGTACCATTGGCCGCATGTCGTTTCTCCGCCGCCGCAGCTCCACTCCCGCCGGACCGGACTTCGATGTCCTGGCCATGGATCCCGGTGACTGGCCGGGCATCCTCGGCGCGGGGGTGCTGCCCGGGCCGGACGGCAGCTGTCAGGGCGTGGTGCTGCGGTACGACCTCTTCGGGGGCCGCGGGCCGGCGATGGTGATCGGCAATCTCCCGGAGGGCTCACCGGCCCGCGAGGTGGCCGAGGACGAGGTGCCGTTCGAGGTGACCCAGCTGATGGCGGCGCTGGGCATGGAGGAGGAGGTGCGGGCCACCGGCAGCGAGCAGATCCCGGTCATGCACGACGGCAATCTGCTGATCGTACGGCGCGTTCTGTGCTCCGAAGGACGCATCGCCTGTGTCCAGTTCGACCGCAGCGACGGCGTCCTGGTGACCATCGCCAGCTGGGACCGGCCGATCACCGAGGACCTCTACCGGCTGCTGAAACCGCTGCCCGCGGAGATGTTCCAGCACTGATCCCGCGGGTCGTCCCCGGGCGACCGCCGTTGCCGGGTGACCGCGGGCCCCGGTGGGGAAGCCGGGAAGATACGTTTCTGCGCTGCTTCTCCGCGGCGGCCCCGGCCCGGGTGCGGACCGGGGCCGCCGCGGTCACCGGGTGCCCACCGCCGCCCGCACCGCGCGGCGGGCCATGGCGCAGTCCTCGTGCAGCCGGCGCAGCAGCAGCCGCTGCTGCTCCCCGTAGGCCATGGCCCCGGGCCGCGCCTCGCCGCCCGGTCCCTGCACCTCGGGCGCCCGCATGGCCCGCTGCACCGCCTGCTCGCACAGCCGGATCTCCCGGGTCAGCACCAGCATCAGATTCACCAGGAAGCCGTACTGGCTCTCCGGACCGGCGAGCTGCGCGGCCTGGCTGATCTGCCGCCGGGCGGCCGGGGCGTCCCCGAGCACCGCCCACAGCGTGGCCAGGTCGTAGCCGGGCAGATACCAGCCCGCGGCGTCCCAGCTCACCAGCGCCGGACCGCCCGGCGACAGCAGCACGTTGGCCGGCACCGCGCCGCCGTGGCAGAACTGGCGGGGCAGCTCCCGTCTCCCCCTGGCGCACAGACCGTGCAGCAGCGCCTGAAGGTCGCTCACATCCCGGTCGGTGAGCAGCCCCTGCGCGTGGTAGCGGGCGATCCGGGCCGGATAGCCGATGGCCGGGGCGAAGGTCTCGGCCGGCGGCTCCCACCGGTTGAGCCGGTGCACCGCGCCCAGCACGGCCCGCAGATCCGGTGCGGCCAGCGGGCTCTCCGGGTGCCGCCGGGCCGCCGCCGCCCGGCCCGGCACGAACTCCATGACCAGCGTGCCGGTGCCCGGGTCGGCCGCGATCAGCCGGGGCGTGCGGACCGGCGGACGGTGCCTGACGAAGGTCCGGTACATGGCTATTTCCTGGCGCATGCGCTCGGCCATCGCCGGATTGGGACTCAGCAGGCATTTCGCCGCCGCGGCACGGCGGCCGATCATGCCGACCAGCAGGACCGAGCGCATGCTGTCCCGGAGCACCTGGACCGGGCTGAACTCCGGGCAGATCTCCCGGGCCGCGGACAGGGCGGTGCGCAGCCGGGCCCCCCGGACCCCGGACAGGTCCAGCCGGCCGCCGGCGGGCAGCGGGCCCGGCCGGCGGGCACGGCGCGGGCGCTCGTCGGCACCGGCCACCGGGCCGGGACCGACGCCGGGCGGCGTGAGCAGCGGGCGGGTCCGGGGATACGGGGGAGAGGGAGCTGGATACATGTGCGGGCTTCGGTCCCTTCGTGCGCCGGACGATTCGCAGCGCACCCGGTCCGGGGACGACGTAACACCCTGGGGAAGCGTCCGCCGCGCCCCGGGCCGGGGTGGCGCGGTTCTACCCCAGCGCGCCCCGCGGGTGGCACACCATCTGGCGAGCCCTGGCGAACCCTGGCGAATGGCCCAACCGGCGTTGAGCGGCGGCTAATGTCAACTCAGCCGAGATTCTGGGGGCTTGACGTGAACAGGAAACCCAACGACCGGCTGGCGGATCTCTTCGCCCTGGCCGGATGGTCCAAGGGCGAGCTCGCCCGTCTGGTCAACCGGCAGGCGGCGGCCCTCGGCCATCCCCAGCTCGCCACCGACACCTCGCGGGTGCGGCGCTGGATCGAACTGGGGGAGACCCCCCGCGATCCGGTGCCCGAGGTGCTGGCGACCCTGTTCACAGAGCGACTCGGCCGTGTCGTGACCATCGAGGATCTGGGGTTGCGCCGGCCAGGAGAGGCGGGGAGGCGGAAGGTGGCCACGGTGGCCGCCGACCTTCCCTGGGATTCCCATCGGACAGCCGCGGTCCTCACCGAATTCACGGGAATGGATCTCATGCTCAACCGACGCGGCATGGTGGGTGCGGGCGCCGCGCTCGCCGCAGGATCAGCACTCAGCGACGCCCTCTGGGACTGGCTGCGGACGCCACCCGGCCCGGACGCGGGCGCCACTACGGACATCTCCGGCCTGGACCGTTACGAGGCCGCGCCGGTGGGATCGGAGGAGATCGACGCCCTGGAACGCGCGGTGGAGATCTTCCGCGCCTGGGACGCCCAGCGCGGCGGCGGCCTGCAGCGCAAGGCGGTCGTCGGACAGCTCAACGAGGTGGGCGGCATGCTCGCCTACGACCACCCGCCGGGTCTGCAGCGCCGGCTGTGGGGCGTGGCCGCGAACCTGGCCGTGCTGGCCGGGTGGATGTCGCACGACGTCGGCATGGAGCCCACCGCGCAGAAGTACTTCATCATCGCGGTGCACGCGGCCCGGGAGGGCGGCGACCGGCCGCGCGCGGGCGAGGCGCTGTCCCGGGCCGCGCGGCAGATGGTGCACCTGGGCCGCCCGGGGGAGGCCCTGGACCTGATGCAGCTGGCCAAGACCGGGCTCGGCGAGGAGGCGCTGCCGCGCACCCGGGCCATGCTGTGGACCGTGGAGGCCTGGGCGCAGGCCGCCATGGGCCAGGGCCAGAGCATGCGCCGCACGCTGGGCGAGGCCGAGGAGCTGTTCGTCTCCGACAAGGGGGACGTGCCGCCGCCGAGCTGGATGCAGATGTTCGACGAGGCGGACCTGCACGGCATGCAGGCGCTCGCCTACCGCACCCTGGCCGAGCACGAGCCCTCGGCGGCCCGCAGCGCCCAGCAGCACGCCCGGCACGCGCTGGACCTGCGCGGCCAGGGGCGCACCCGGTCGCAGATCTTCGACCACATCTCGCTGGCCTCCGCCTGCTTCCTGGGCGACGACCCGGAACAGGCCGACAAGTACGCGCGGCTGGCGCTGAACAGCATCGGCAACACCTCCTCGCACCGCACCTGGGACCGGCTGCGGGAGATGTACCGGCTGACCGGGGCCTACGCCGGGTACCGGCAGATCGACACGCTCCGGGAGGAGATCCAGCAGACCCTGCCGGCCGCGCCGCAGGGCACCGGCCGGGCCGATGCCTTCAAGCCGCGCCCGGTCTGAGCCCGCCCGCCGGCCCGGCCGGGCCCCGGTCCGGTCCCGCGCCG
>NZ_WTLH01000308.1 GCF_011421595.1 Streptomyces sp. YIM 98790
ACCGGGGGCAGTTCGGGGGTGCGGCCGTCGCGGACGGCCTGCCAGGCGGCGGCCAGGTCGGGCAGCAGGATGCGCCAGGAGACACCGTCCACCACCAGGTGGTGCAGCACCAGCACCAGCCGCCCCGCAACCGCCCCGCCCGAGCCGCCGGGACCGGCGGAGTCGGCAGAGTCAGCGGAGTCGGCAGAGTCGGCGGGGCCGACGGGGCCGACGGGGTCGAACCAGACGAACTGGGCCATCACCCCGGCCGCCGGGTCCAGCCTTCCCGCCGCCGCGTCCAGCTCCCGCATCAGCGACCGGTGCCACTCCTCGCCCCGGTCGCCGTCCCAGGCCACCCGGCGGATCAGCGCGGGCACCTCCACCGAACCGGGCGGAGCCACCTCCAGGGCGCCGCCCTCGCCCTCCTCCGGCAGCAGCCGCGCGCGCAGCAGGTCGTGCCGGTCGAAGACCGCGCCCAGGGTCGCCGCCAGTCCCTCCCCGTCGATACCGGCAGGCAGGTCCACCACCATGGCCTGGAGAAAGCGGTCGAATCCCGGTCCCCAGTCCCGTATCCACTGGGCGACCGGCAGCAGCGGCTGCCGCCCGGTGCCGCCGCCCTCCAGCTCCGGCAGCACGGCGGCGGCACCGCTGCGCTCCCGGGCGGCGGCGGTCCCGGCCAGCGCGGCGACCGTCCGGCACTCGAAGACGTCCCGGGGGGAGACGGTCACGCCCTGGGCCCGGGCCCGGGCCACCACCTGGATGGACTGGATGGAGTCGCCGCCCAGGGCGAAGAAGTCGTCGTCGATGCCGACCCGGTCCACGCCGAGCAGCTCGGCGAACAGGGCGGCCAGGATCTCTTCCTGCCGGGTGCGGGGCGCCCGGTACGCCNGTCCACGCCGAGCAGCTCGGCGAACAGGGCGGCCAGGATCTCTTCCTGCCGGGTGCGGGGCGCCCGGTACGCCTCGGCGGTGTACTCGGGTTCCGGCAGCGCGGCCTTGTCCAGCTTGCCGTTGGGCGTCAGCGGCAGCCGGTCCAGGATGACGAACACCCCGGGCACCATGAACTCCGGGAGCTGCCCGGCCAGGAACGCGCGCAGCTCGCCCTTGGCGAAGCCCGAGTCGAAGGCGACGGAGCCGTAAATGCCGTGCCCGGCGTGGTCCTGGGCGGCGGTGCGGGCGGGCACCACGTAGCCCACGAGTTGCTTGCCCCCGCCGTCCGGCCGCTCGTGGGCGGTAACGGCGGCCTGCGCCACGCCCGGATGGGCCATCAGCGCGGCCTCCACCTCGTGCGGTTCGATCCGGATGCCGTGGATCTTGACCTGGCTGTCCGCGCGGCCGTGGAACACCAGGTCGCCCTCGGGGGTCCACTCGGCCAGGTCACCGGTGCGGTACATGCGCTCGCCCGGCCCGCCGAACGGGCAGGCGAGGAAGCGCTGCGCGGTCAGCCCGGGACGGCCCAGGTAGCCGCGGGCCAGCGATTCGCCCGCCACGTACAGCTCGCCGACGACCCCGGGGCCGACCGGGCGCAGGGCGTCGTCCAGCACCTGGACCCGGGTGTCGGTGACGGCCCGGCCGATCGGCGGGGTGCGGCCGTCGCCGGGCAGCGGCGCGCTCATGGTGGCGCAGACCGTGGTCTCGGTCGGGCCGTAGGCGTTGATCATGCGGCGGCCCACCGACCAGGTGTCCGCCAGTTCCGGCACGGTCGCCTCGCCGGCCACCACCAGGGTCTGCACCGTGGCCAGGGAGTCCTGCGGGAGCACGGCCAGGACCGGCGGCGGCAGGGTGGCGTGGGTGACCCGGTGCCGGGCGATGGTCGCGGCGAGCGGACTGCCGGGCGCCAGCTCGTCCTGGTCCGCCACCACGAGCGTGGCGCCGGAGAGCAGGCCCATGCACATTTCCCACACCGAGGCGTCGAAGCTCGGCGAGGCGAACTGGAGCACCCGGCTGTCGGCGGTCACCTTCAGCCGGTCCTGGTGGGTGGCGAGCAGGGCGGCCAGGCCCCGGTGGGTGACCGCGACTCCCTTGGGCCGCCCGGTGGAGCCGGAGGTGTAGATGACATAGGCGGTATGGGCCACCCGTGCCCGGGCCGCCGGGGCGGGGGTGTCCGGGATGTCCGCCCCGGCCTCCTCCGGCGCCGGGCCGGTGAGGCCGCCGAGCCCGTCCAGGCTCAGCACCGGGACGGGGAGCGGGGGCAGCACTCCGGCGGTGGGCGGGTCGGCCAGCATCAGGCGGGCCGCGGAGTCCGCCACCATGAAGGTGATCCGGTCGGCGGGGTAGGCCGGGTCCACCGGCAGGAACGCGCCGCCGGCCTTCAGCACCGCGAGCACCGCCACCCACAGGCCCGGCGAGCGCCGCATGGCCACGCCCACCACGGTCTCGGGGCCGACGCCGCGGGCGGCCAGCACCCGGGCCAGGCGGTCGGCGCGGGCGTCCAGTTCGGCGTAGGTCAGCGTCGCCTCGCCGGAGACCAGGGCCGGCGCGTCCGGCGCCTCGGCGACCCGGCGCCCGAAGAGTTCGGGAATTGTCGCGGCCGGCACCGTGGGTTCCGTCGGCTGACCCGGCAGCCAGGACTGCTCAGAAGAACACAAGGCGACCTTCCCCAGGGGTATCGGGCATCGGACGGATGGTTATCCGCGCGGTTTCTCTTTCCGGCTCCGGCTCCGGCTCCGGGGGCCGGGTGGTCTGTTCACGCATCGGGCCGGTCATTTCCGGAAGCCAGCAGGGTGGTGCCGAGGAAATCGAGGAGTTCGGTATTCGCGCCGCCGTCGAAGAGATAGAAGTGTCCGCCCGGGAAGACCCGTATGTCGAACTGCTCGCTGGTGTGCCCGCGCCACGGCCCGACGGAGTCCAGGGGTGCCCGGACATCGGAATCCCCGACCAGCACGGTGATGGGGACGTCCAGCGGGGGGCGGGGAGCCGTCCGGTGGCGTTCCCAGAGCCGGAAATCCGCCAGTACGGTCGGCAGCAGGATCTCCAGTGCGTCCTCGTCCTCCAGGATCTCCTCGTCGAAACCGCCCAGGCTCAGCACCTTGGCGCGGAACTCGTCCTCCGGCAGGCCGTGGAGTTCCGGCCGGCCCCGGGCCGCCTCGGGCGAGGACTCCCCGGAGAGGAAGAGGTGGGCCGGGGCGGGCCCGCCGGCGGCCCGCAGCGCCCGGGTCACCTCGTAGGCCAGCAGCGCACCGCAGGAGTGGCCGAAGAAGGAGAACGGGCCGGTCAGCACCGGGCGCAGGGCTTGGGCGAGCTCCCGGACCAGCGGGCCGACCTCGGTGGCCGGGTCCTCCAGAATCCGGTTCTGCCGGCCCGGCAGCTGGACGGCGATCAGCTCGATCCCGGACGGCAGCCGGGGCACCCACCCGGAGAAGGCGCTTGCCCCTCCGCCCGCGTGCGGAAAGCAGACCAGCCGGTGGCGGCAGCCGGGCCGCCGGGCCCGCCACAGGCAAGGGCTCTCGACTGCCAGTACCGCCTCCTGCGAACGGCTGTGCGCGTGCGCCCCCATGGCTGCTCCTCAGATCTCGGCACCGATCTGTCGATCGGCAGTTGTTTCAGGCAAAAACAGCGGATTGCAGCGGTTTCCGATGACGAAGAACCAGGTGAGAACCGGCGCGCAGAACCGGCCGGAGCGCGTTACCGGAGGAAGCGTGACCCGTCGGCCGAATTTCCGGGGAGAAAACTTGGCACGGTTCCGGGAAACCGAGTCCGGTATTTGCGGGAGGGACGCGTCGGGACCGGTGGACGAATCCCTGCCGTCCCTCGCCGCCGATCGTAGAAGCGCCCGTCCGGCACGGGCAAGGGAACCGGCGCAGCGGCACGGGGGCGGCATTCGGAGCGATTGGCACAGGGCGCGGAGTGTTTCGTGTCCCGGCGACGGGACAACCACAATGTGGTATTGCTTCCAGGACCACTCATCGACGTCCGGGCACGGGACGGTGTCCTGTCGCCAGGACACCGGGACGGACCGGCGACAACACCCGCACTCGGGCGGATGCTCATCCGCCTGCCGCCGGTGAGTAATCCCACCGGAAGCGAATCGTGAATGGTGTGAATTGGAGGCGACAGTGAGCAGCAACCCGTTCGACGACGCGGATGGCCGGTTCTACGTCCTGGTGAACGACGAGGACCAGCACTCGCTGTGGCCGTCGTTCGCCGAGGTCCCCGCCGGCTGGCGGATCGCCTTCGGCGAGGAAGGCCGCCAGGAGTGCCTGGAGTACGTGGAGCGGAACTGGACCGACCTGCGGCCGAAGAGTCTGCGCGAGGCGATGGCCGCGAACAGCGCCTGAGCCCGCCGGGCGCGCGGCGGCCCGGCCGGCCCACCGGCCGGGCGGCCGGC
>NZ_WTLH01000309.1 GCF_011421595.1 Streptomyces sp. YIM 98790
TGACCGGCCCGCGCCCGGCCCCGGCGGCCGGGCGCGGGCCGCCGCCGGCCGGGCCGGACACCGGTGCTGTCGGTGGCACCGCCTACTCTTTCCGTCGTGACCACGCACGTTCCGGCCACCGGCAGCACCGTCCCCGGGCCCCGGCCCGCGGGCGGTCCGCGCACTGCCCCGGGACCCGCGGCCGACGAAGGACTGGCCCGCCGGCTGCGCGCCCTGGCCTGCACCGCCCCCCTGCACGACCTGGACGCCCGCAAGGCCAATCTGGCCGGCGAGTACGGCGTCTACGCCATGGCCGAGGTCGCCCTGGCCGCCATCGACCTGGTCACCCTCGCCATGGACTTCGACACCGGCGCGGAGCACGAGCAGGTCGTCACCAGGCTGCTGCCCCGGGTCGCCGCGCAGGCACCGCAGCGCGCCGCCGCCGAGCACGAGCGGGTCGCCCGCTGGGTGCTGGAGAGCCTGATCAACGTCGGCAGCGTGGACCGCGGCTTCCGCGCCGTCTACGGCACCTTCGCCGCCGACGGCTCCTACGTCCGCCGGGACTACGACTTCAAACTCATCGAGGAGGTGCCCGGCCCCGGCGGCGGGGTCTATCTGCGCACCACCGACGAAGCGGTCAACGTCCTGGTCGGCGCCCTCGACACAGACGTCACCAGTGCCCAGATCGCGGCCGAGGTCAAGCTGGACGTACTGATCAGCCGCGGCCGGCTGGCCGACGCCCAGCTCGCCGCCGAGCAGGCGCGCTACCGCACCGTGCAGTACTCCGAGACGCTGCGCCGCGCCCTGGAGACCACCCGGCGCAACGTCCGCGCGGTCGACTGGCTGCGCACCGTCCCCGACCTGATCGACGAGGCCCTGGAGCACATCGCCGACCGCTACCGGCACGAGAACGCCATCCTCACCAACATCCGCCGCGCGCGGGACGAGGCCGAGGACCCGGAGCACAAGCTGCGCGCCGCCGAGCTGGTGGACATCGTCCAGGACTGCATCCGCCGCCACACCCGGCTCCAGGCCCGGCTGCTGGAGGCCGGCCCGCTGTTCCGCGCCGAACAGGACCGGCAGGCCTTCGCCCCGCCCTCCGGCCGGGCCGGCCTGGACCTGTACGGCCAGCTGCTGGCCCCGCTGCTGTCCCTGCCCGTCGAGCAGGCCGGCCGGGTCACCGACGCCTTCTTCGCCCGCGGCGCCGGGCATCGCAGCCCCGGCGCGGTCCGCCTGGCCGACCTCACCGAGCTGCTGCTCACCCCGCCCGCGCCGCGCGAGCATCTCGGTGCCGAGCTGCCCGAGCCGGACCTGGTCGCCACCCCGGACGACAGCCGCTTCACCGACGAGCAGCTCGCCGTCGCCACCGAGCTGCTCACCCTGCCGCCGGACGCCCCGCGCAGGCTCTCCGGGCTGCTCGCCGAGGCCCGGCGGCGCGATCCCGACCTGCCCCATCTGGTGGCCCTGATGGCCGTGCACGCGGCCAGCCCGCCGGTCGGCACCGCCTACCGCCAGGGCGAGTCCCGGCTGCTGTTCGCCGTGGACGACGGCACCGAGCTGGCCGATCCGCAGTTCGGCGGCGCCGATCTGATCGTCGGCACCGCCCTGCTGGACACCGCGGCCATGGCCACCGCCCGCGCCGGACGTCCCGAGGAGCCGCAGCCATGACCGACCAGTCCACCCCCGAGCGCGCCGCCGACCGGGTGCCGGACCCGACCGGCGGCGCCGGAAGCACCGGAAGCACCGGGGGCACGAGAGGGACCGGCGGCACGGTCACCCCGGCGGACGCCGCGGACGCCGCCCGGCTGGTCGCCTTCGGCCTCCAGCCCAAGCTGCCGCCCGCCCGCGACCCCGACTACGCGGCCCTGCTGCGCCGCTGTCTGGAGGACCCGCCCTTCGCCCGGCTCGCCGACGCCGTGGCCACCGGCCTCGGCCTGGTCGTGCTGGAGGTCTCCACCCGGGCCGGGATGGCCGTCGCGGCCGGCGAGGACTCGGTCTTCGCGGTCCGCATGGGCGACTACTCCCGCCGCGCGTCCGCCGACTCCGCCGACCGCTTCCTGCACGGCCTGGCCCACCTGGCCGTCGCCGCCATGGCCTTCCCCCGCCCCGAGGACCTGGCCGACGACGGCTACCTCGGGCGGATCACGGTCAACGGCGTGGAATCCTTCGTCCGCCAGGCCTGCCGACGGCTGGAGGAGCGGGCCGCGCAGCAGGGCGAGAACACCGACCCCAGCAGCGACGCCCCCGGCCTGGAGGCGGCCTGGCGGGTCTACGCCCGGCGCAGCGCCACCGGCGCCACCAAGGACGCCCGCCGGCTGGCCGCCTCCACCACCGGCATCGTCGCCAAGGCGGTGTCCTTCCTCACCGACTCCGGCTTCCTCCAGCGCACCGGCGACGAGGGCGGCGGCGCCTACCGCACCACCGCCCGCTACCAGCTCCAGGTGCGGGACCTGGCCGGCACCGCCGCCATGACCGAACTCCTGGAGCTGGGCGTGGTGCCCGTCGGCGACGGCAGCGCCACCCTGCTGCCGTCCGGGGAGGACGACCCGGTCGCCGAGTCCGGCCTTCCCTTCCCGGCCTGACCGCCGCCCGCGCGCCGCTCCCCGTCCGTCCCCGTCCGTCCCCGTCCGTCCCCGTCCGTCCGCCGTCCAGACCACCAGCGCCGAGCGAGAGTCCTGCCATGTACGAGCTGTCCCGGGTCCGCCTCTACTCCATCGGACCGGCCGGTGCCCGCTACGCGGACACCGTGCTGGATCTGCGCGGAGTCGGCGAGCCGGTGCCCCGGCCGGCCCCGGTGCAGGCGGACTTCTTCGAGGAGGAGCCCGCCGGCCCGCCGCTGCGCCCCGCCCCCGCCGGCGTGCTCTTCCTGGAGAACGGCGGCGGCAAGTCCGTGCTGCTCAAACTCATCTTCTCGGTGATGCTGCCCGGCCACCGCAACACCCTCGGCGGCGCCAGCAGCGGCGTGCTGCGCAAGTTCCTGCTGGCCGACGACACCGGCCATGTCGCCCTGGAATGGCAGCACACCCTCACCGGCGAGCTGGTGGTGGTCGGCAAGGTCAGCGAATGGCGGGGGCGGCAGATCTCCGCCGACCCGCGCAGGTTCGCCGAGGCCTGGTACTCCTTCCGCCCCGGCCCCGGCATGACCCTGGACACCCTGCCGGTCTCCGAGACCACCGTGCTGCCGCCCCGCCCGGCCCCCGGCTCCGACGGCTCCCCCGAGGGCAGCTCCGGCGCCCGCGGCCGCCGGCGCACCATGAAGGGCTTCCGGGACGCCCTCACCGAGACCGGCAAGGCGTACCCCCATCTGGACGTGGTCTGGGAGGAGATCCACGAACGCTGGAAGGAGCACCTGGAACAGCTCGGCCTGGACCCGGAACTCTTCCGCTACCAGCGGGAGATGAACGCCGACGAGGGCGAGGCCGCCGGTCTCTTCTCGGTCCGGAACGACGCCGACTTCACCGACCTGCTGCTGCGCGCCGTCACCGACACCCGGGACACCGACGGCCTGGCCGACCTGGTGCACGGCTTCGCGCACAAACTCGGCCGCCGTGCCGAGCTCACCGCCGAACGGGACTTCACCGCCGGCTCGCTGGACCTGCTGGGCCGGGTCACCGAGGCCGCCGCGGCCCGGGACCGCACCCGCGCCGTGCACGCCGGCGCCGAGCGCCGGACCCGCGCCCTGGCCCGCCGGCTCTCCGCCCGCGCCGGACAGGAGCGGGACCGCGCCGCCGCCCTGGCCGTCCGCGCCGCCGGTGCCGCCCGCGCCGTCGCCGCCGCCGAGGACGCCCGGTCCCGCGCCGGCCGCACCGCGGCCGAACTCGCCTACCGGCACGCCTCCCTGGCCCTGGCCGCCGCCGAGAAGGCCGCCGCCGCCCAGCGTCGCGAGCTCACCGAGGCCCGCACCCTGTACGCCTCCTGGCAGGCCGCCGAGACGGTGCTCCAGCACCGGGCCGCCGCCGACCGCGCCACCCGGGTCGCCGCCGCCATCCAGGAGGCGGAGCGCGATGCCGCCCCCGCCCTGGCCGCCCGCCGCCGCGCCGCGGCCGCCCTGGTCCGCGCGCTGCACGCCGCGGCGGGGCAGAGCGAGGACACCGCTGCCGGGCACGAGGAGCGCTCCGCCGCCTGCCAGACCGCCGCCGAGACCGCCCGCCGGGAGGCCACCGCCGCCGCCACCGAGGCGCAGCGCGCCCGCAGCGAGGCCGGCCACCTGCGGCAGCGGCTCGACGAGGTCGAGCAGGAGACCGCCGAGGCCGTCCGGGCCGGCTGGCTGGACGCCGCCACCGGCACCGACCCGGCCCGGGCCGCCCTGGCCGCCGGCGC
>NZ_WTLH01000031.1 GCF_011421595.1 Streptomyces sp. YIM 98790
GGCAGCCCCGCGCCGCCCGGCCCCGACGGCGCGGCCGGGGCCGGCGGCACGCCCGGCAGCGGCACCGGCACCGGGCCGGCGGAGGACACCTTCGACCAGGACGTGCTGCCCGCGCCGCGCAACGCCTCCCGCAGGCTGTTGCTCTCCCTGGTCCGGCCGCACCGGGGCACGGTCGCCCTGTCCGCCGCCCTGCTGCTGCTCCAGCAGGCGGCCGTGCAGGCCGGCCCGCTGCTGGTGGCCATCGCCATCGACCGCGGGGTCCCCTCCGCGGCGGACGGCGACTACGGCCCGCTGGTCGTGGTGGCGCTGGTCTATCTGGTGTGCGCGGCCGGTTCCGGGCTGCTGCTGTACGGCTTCATCACCACCGCGGCGCGGGCCTGCCAGGGGCTGCTGCTGGATCTGCGGGGCCGGATCTACCGCCAGGCCCAGGCGCTGTCGCTGGACTTCCACGACCGCTACACCTCCGGGCGGCTGATCTCCCGTTCCACGAGCGATGTGCAGTCGCTGCGCGACCTGATGGACGAGGGGCTCCAGGAGCTGGTCATCGTCACGGTGTCGGTGGTCTACATCCTGGCCCTGCTCTGCTGGCTGGACATCGGCCTGGGCGGGGCGGCGCTGTTCACCTTCGTCCCGCTGGCCCTGCTGGTGCGGGGCTTCCGGCGCCGCTCGGGCGCCCTGTTCAGCCGCCGTTCCACGGCCATCGCCGCGCTGATCGTGAAGTTCAACGAGACGCTGAACGGCATCCGCCCGGTGCAGGCGTTCCGCCGCGAGCGCCACAACGACGAGGAGTTCCGCCGGCTCAACAAGCACCACGAATGGGTCAACGGCGGGACGATCCTGGAACTGGCCCGGTTCGTGGTCTGCTCCCGGCTGATCGCCAACGCGGCGACGGCCGGCCTGGTGCTGTGGGGCGCCTACCGGGTGGCCGAGGGGGATCTCGGTCTGGGTGTGCTGGCGGCGGGCGCGCTCTATCTGCGCCGCCTGTACGACCCGCTGGACCGCTTCGCCATGATCCTCAACTACTACGAGTCGGCCACCGCGTCCCTGCACAAGATCGCCGGGCTGCTGGCCCAGCGGCCGGACGTCCCGGAGCCCGAGCACCCGCGTCTCCTCCCCGAGCGGCCCGCCGGCCGCCCGGGCCGGGAAGTGGTCTTCGAGGACGTCACCTTCTCCTACCGCACCGGCGGCGAGGTCCTCCCCCGCTTCTCCCTCACCCTGCGCGCGGGCGAGACCACCGCCGTGGTCGGGGCCACCGGGGCCGGCAAGTCCACGCTCGCCAAGCTCCTCGCCCGGTTCTACGACCCCACCGGCGGCCGGGTGCTGATGGACGGCACCGATCTGCGCGACCTGGCCACCCCGGAACTGCGCCGGGGCGTGGTCATGGTGACCCAGGAGGCGTTCCTGTTCTCCGGCACGGTGGCCGACAACATCGCGCTCGGCAGGCCCGATGCCACGCGCGAGGACATCGAGGCCGCGGCCAGGGCCATCGGCGCGCACGAGTTCATCGCCGCCCTTCCCGAGGGCTACGACACGGATGTCCGCAAGCGCGGCGGTCGGATCTCCGCGGGCCAGCGCCAGCTGGTGGCCTTCGCCCGCGTGCTGCTGGCCGACCCCTCCGTGGTCATCCTCGACGAGGCCACCTCCTCCCTGGACATCCCGGGCGAGAAGGCGGTTCAGCGGGCCATGACCACGGCGCTGCGCGGCCGGACCGCCCTGGTCATCGCGCACCGCCTCTCCACGGTGGTCACCGCGGACCGGGTCCTGGTCATGTCCGCCGGCCGCATTGTCGAGGACGGCTCGCCGCAGGAGCTGATCGCCGACACCGACGGCCGGTTCTCCGACCTGCACCGGGCCTGGCGCGACAGCCTGGTCTAGCCCGGGCGTGCCGGGCCGCCGGGGCGCTCCGCGGGAGCCCCTCGGCGGCCCGCGCCGGGAAGCCGCGCGGGCGGGCGCGGCCGGCGGAGCCGGGCCGCCGGGCTCCGCTCAGTCCGCTTCCGCCCCGTTCTCCCGCTGCCCGGCCGCCCCGGCGTCGAGCAGCGGCCCGAGTTCCTCGGCCACGGTCCGCAGCGCGCGCACGTCACGCTCGGCGCGGGCGATGACGATGGCACCCTCCAGGGCGCTGATCATCAGGGTGGCCAGCGGCTCGGCCCGCGCGGCCGGCACGCCCATGCCGGCCAGGGCCCCGGCGACCGCCCCGGTCCACTCGGCGAAGGCGTCCGCCGCCGCCCGGCGGGTGGAGTCGCCGGCGTCCGCCCGGTCGGCCGTGGCGGCGACCACCGGGCAGCCGCCCCTGGCGAAGCCCTCCGTCTCGTACTCCTCGGTCCACTGGGCCACCATGGCCGCGAACAGACCGCTGGGCGTGGGGGTCTCCATGTCCGCCAGGAAGCGGGCGACACGCCTGCCCGCGTAGCGGCCGGCCCACGCCACGGCCTCGTTGACCAGCTGCTCCTTGCCGCCCGGGAAGTAGTGCTGGAGCGAGCCGCGGGGCGCCTTCGCCTCCGCGGCCACCTCCCGCATGCCGGTGGCCGTCACGCCCTGCCGCCGGATGAGCTGCGCGGCGCCGAACACCATCCGTTCCCGGGGGCCATGGCCGGTTCCCGTGGTCACCGCCCGCCCCCTACTATGACGGTTGTCATAGAAAGCCAGTTCAGCGCAGTGACGAAGGGGTGGCCGCAGATGGACACGGTGGGATTCCTGGGACTCGGGGTCATGGGGCAGCCGATGGCGCTGAATCTGGCGCGGTCGGGCCTGCCGCTCGTGGTGTGGAACCGCACCCCGGCCCGCTGCGGACCACTGCGCACGGCCGGGGCCGCGGTCGCCGGATCACCGGCCGAGGTCATGGACCGGGCCGGCACCGTCTTCCTGATGCTGGCCGACGAGGCCGCCGTCGACACCGTCCTGGGCCGCGGCACACCCGCCTTCGCCTCCCTGGTCCGCGGACACACCCTGGTCCACATGGGCACCACCTCGCCGGACTACTCGCGTGACCTTCAGGCGGACATCCTCGCCGCCGGCGGGGCGTATGTCGAAGCCCCGGTCTCCGGCTCGCGCGTCCCGGCCGAGAACGGCCGTCTGGTGGCCATGGTCGCCGGTGACGAACCCGCCGTGGCCGCGGTCCGCCCGCTGCTGGACCCCCTGTGCGGACAGACCTTCCCCTGCGGCCCGGTGCCCGGTGCCCTGCTGATGAAACTCGCGGTCAACATCTTCCTGATCACCACCGTCACCGGGCTGGCCGAGGCGTACCACTTCGCCGAGGGGCACGGCCTGGACGCCGAGCAGTTCCTGGCCGTGCTGGACGCCGGGCCGATGGCCAGCGCGGTCTCCCGGATGAAGGCACCGAAGCTGCTCAAGCGGGACTTCTCGGTGCAGGCCGCCATCCCGGACGTGCTCAAGAACAACCAGCTGATCGCCCGGGCCGCCCGGTCCGCCGGGGTCGCCTCACCGCTGCTGGACGTCTGCCACGCCCTCTACGCCGAGACCCTGGCCCTCGGCCACACCGACGCCGACATGGCAGCCGTGCTGCACGCCCTGGAGGCACGCACCGCGGCGGGCGGCGGCCCCGGCCCCACGGACTGACGGCGCCTTCCCGGGCGGCCCCCGGGCCCCGGGTGAGGGCCCGGGGCCGGGGGCGAGGAGGGCAACGGTGCTCGCGGCATGGTCACTCGGGGGCGGGGAGGGTGATCAGGGCGAGTTCGGCCCGGCCGGCCAGGCGGGGATGGGCGGGGAGGATGCGGACGGTGAAGCCGAAGGGGCCGGAGCGGTCCAGCGGCAGCTCGCCGACGTAGGACCACCGGCCTTCGAGGTCCGGGTGGCCGCCGTCCGGTTTGAGGGTGACCACGGAGGGGTCGGCGAGCGTGTCGTCCGCGTCGACCGGGCCGGTGACGGCCTGCACCTCGACGTCCGCCGGTTCCAGTTCCCCCAGGCGGATGCGGACCGAGACGGGGATGACGCCGCCCAGGATCGCGGGTTCGTCCCCGGAGTGCACATGGTCGATCGCGACCTGCGGCCAGGCGTTCCGGACCCGGGACACGTAGGAGGCGAAGGCGTCGGCGGCGCCGGGGGCGGACAGGGCCCGGTGCGAGGCGGCGGCCGGTCCGTAGAGCTCCGTCACGTACTCGCGGAGCATGCGGTCGGCCAGTACGCACGGCACCAGGCGGGTCAGGGTGGCGCGGACCATGGCCAGCCAGCGGGCCGGCGGGCCGCCGTCGCGTCCCCGCTCGTAGAAGCGGGGCACGATCTGCTCCTCCAGAAGGGAGTACAGGCCGGCCGCCTCGACGGCGTCACGGCGGTCCGGGTCGGCGGCGGCGGGGCCGTCGGCGGTCGGGATCTCCCAGCCGAAGTCCGGGTCGTACCACTCGTCCCACCAGCCGTCGCGGACCGAGAGATTGAGGCAGCCGTTCAGGGCGGCCTTCATCCCGCTGGTGCCGCAGGCCTCCAGGGGGCGGAGGGGGTTGTTGAGCCAGACGTCGCAGCCCGCGTAGAGCATGGTGGCCATCGCCATGCCGTAGTCGGGGAGGAAGACCACGCGCCGCCGGAGCGCCGGGTCGTCGGCGAACCGGACCATTTCCTGGATCAGCCGCTTGCCGCCCTCGTCGGCCGGGTGCGCCTTGCCCGCCACCACGATCTGCGCCGGACGCTCGGGGTGGGTGAGCAGCCGGCGCAGCCGCTCGGGGTCCTTGAGCATCAGGGTGAGCCGCTTGTAGGAGGGGACCCGGCGGGCAAAGCCCAGGGTGAGCACATCGGGGTCGAAGACCTCGTCGATCCAGCCCAGTTCGGCCCGGCCGGCGCCGCGCTGCCGCCAGGAGACGCGCAGCCGGGCCCGCACCTCGTGGACCAGGCGCTCGCGCAGGGTGCGGCGGGTCTCCCAGAGTTCCGCGTCCGAGGCGTGGGCCGGGTCGAGGGCGAGCATCTCGTCGGCGGTCCAGGTGGCGGCGTGCACCCCGTTGGTGACCGAGGTGACGGGCACCTCGGCGGCGTCGAAGCCGGGCCACAGGGCGCTGAACATCTCCCGGCTCACCGCTCCGTGCAGCCGGGAGACGCCGTTGGCGCGCTGTGCGGTGCGCAGGCCGAGCAGTGCCATGTTGAACTGCGGCGAGGCACCGGGGGCGGCCGCGGTCCCGGAACCGGGGACGGTGGTGCGCTCGTCCTCCCGGCCCAGGGCCAGCAGCCGGTCACGGTCCGGCCCGGCGCCCTCGGCGGCCGCGTCGAGGTGCCGGGCCACCAGGTCCAGGGGGAAACGGTCGATGCCGGCCGGCACCGGGGTGTGGGTGGTGAACACGGTGCCGGCCCGGACGATGCGCAGCGCCGCGTCGAAGCCGGTGCCCGACTCGCCCAGTTCCCGGATGCGTTCCAGGGCGAGGAAACCGGCGTGGCCCTCGTTCATGTGGAAGACCTCGGGCGCGGGGTGGCCGCTGATCCGGCAGTACGCGCGCAGCGCGCGCACCCCGCCGATGCCCAGCAGCAGTTCCTGGAGCAGCCGGTGCTCGGTGCCGCCGCCGTAGAGCCGGTCGGTGATGTCGCGCTCGGCCGGGCCGTTCTCGGCCAGGCCGGAGTCGAGCAGCAGCAGCGGGACGCGGCCGACCCTGACCTGCCACACCTGGGCGTGCAGGGTGCGCCCGCCGGGCAGGGGCAGCATCACCCGCACCGGGGCGGAGCCGTCCGGCTCGGTGAGCAGTTCCAGCGGCAGTTCGTGCGGGTCGAGCACCGGGTACTGCTCCTGCTGCCAGCCGTCGGCGGACAGGCTCTGGCGGAAGTAGCCGTGCCGGTAGAGCAGGCCGACCCCGATCAGCGGAACGCCGAGGTCGCTGGCGGCCTTGAGGTGGTCGCCGGCCAGGATGCCGAGGCCGCCGGAGTACTGGGGCAGCGCGGCGGTGATCCCGAACTCGGGGGAGAAGTAGGCGACGGCGCGCGGCAGACCCTCGCCGGCCTGCTGGTACCAGCGGGGTTCGGTCTGGTAGTCGCGGAGGTCTCCGGCGATGACGGTGAGGCGGCGGAGGAACCCGCGGTCGGCGGCGAGCACCGCCAGCCGGTCGGCGGAGACGGTGCTGAGCATGCGGACGGGGTCGCCGCCGGCCGCCTCCCAGCCCTCGGGGTCGACGGATGTCAGCAGCTCACGGGTCTCTGCGTGCCACGACCAGCGGAGGTTGAATGCCAGTTCGTGCAGGGGACGCAGGGCTTCCGGAAGGACAGGACGCACAGAGTATCGACGAATGGCCTTCACCATTCGAAGGTAGCGGCGGCCGGGCGGCCCTGCGAGGGCTTCCGTAGGTTCGGGTGATGACGCCACACCAATGGGGCGGGTGACCGCCCGCGCGGCGCACGCCGCCCGGCGGAGGCGGAAGCCTCCCGCCCGCGCCCGGTCCGCGCCGGGCGCAGGCCGGGCGCGGACCGGGCCGCAGACGGGCGTCAGGCGTCGTGGAGGACGCGGGCGGCGAGGTCGGTGGTGGGATGCAGGGTGCCGTCGGCGATCTGCTCGGCCCAGTGGCAGGCGACCCGGTGGCCGCCGCCCGTGTCGCGCAGCTCCGGCCGCTCGTCGGTGCAGCGGGTGGGCTGCTTCCAGGGGCAGCGGGTGTGGAAGCGGCAGCCGGCCGGCGGATCGGCCGGGGACGGCAGGTCGCCGGTCAGCAGGATGCGTTCGCGCCGGTCCTCCACCTCGGGATCGGGCACCGGCACCGCCGACATCAGCGCCTTGGTGTACGGATGCCGCGGCTTCTCGTAGAGCTCGTCGCCGGCTGCCTCCTCCACCAGGGAGCCCAGGTACATCACCCCGATGACGTCGGAGATGTGCCGGACCACCGCCAGGTCGTGGGCGATCACCAGATAGGTCAGGCCCATGGCGTCCTGGAGCTCCTCCAGCAGGTTGAGCACCTGGGCCTGGATGGAGACGTCCAGCGCGGAGACCGGCTCGTCGCAGATGAGCAGGTCGGGTTCGAGGACCAGCGCGCGGGCGATGCCGATGCGCTGCCGCTGCCCCCCGGAGAACTCGTGCGGGTAGCGGGAGAGCGAGCCCCCGGGCAGGCCCACCCGCTCCAGGATGGCCCGGATGCGTTCCCGCCGCTCCTGCCGGTTGGCGCCGATGCCGTGCGCGGCCATGCCCTCGGCCAGGATGGATTCGATGTTCTGGCGCGGATTGAGGCTGCCCAGCGGGTCCTGGAAGACCATCTGGAGCCGGCGCCGGGCGCGCCGCATCTCGCCTTCCGGCAGCCGGGCCAGGTCGGTGCCGTCGAAGACCACGGAGCCGCTGGTGATGTCGACCAGGCGGAGCACGGCCCGGCCCAGCGTGGTCTTGCCGCATCCGGACTCGCCGACCAGGCCGTAGGTCTGGCCGGCCGTGACGGACAGCGAGACGCCGTCCACGGCGTAGACGTGGCCCACGGTCCGGTCGAAGACCACCCCCCGTCTGACCGGGAAGTGCACCTTGACGTCGGACAGGGTCAGCAGCGGGCCGGGGGCGGCGCCCGCGCCGCCGTCCTCGGGTGCGGCGGCGGGCTGCGGAACGGGGGCGGAGGGCTGGGTCATTCGGCCGGCTCCTTGGTCGCGGATGTCGCCGGGGCCGGGGCGGGCGCGTCCGACGGGGTGAGCGGGGGGTCCTGCCCGGCCGTGGCCGGCGCCGTGTTCACCGGGTGAACACAGCGCACCAGATGGCTCTCCGGCCCGGAGGGGGCCGGAGCCGGTTCCGGGGTGCCCTCCAGGCAGGCCAGCGAGTAATGGTCGCAGCGCGGGGCGAAGGCGCAGCCGTCGGACCAGGCGATGGTGTCGTTGATGGAGCCGCGGATGGGGCTGAGCGGCAGTCCGCGCGGGGCGTCCAGCCGGGGAATGGAGGCCAGCAGCCCGTGCGTGTACGGGTGGGCGGGGGCGGCGAACAGCGGGCGCCGCTCCGCGGCCTCCACCACCTTGCCGGCGTACAGCACATTGACCCGGTCGCAGAGCCCGGCCACCACGCCCAGATCGTGGGTGATCATCAGCAGCGCGGTGCCCTCCTGGTCGACCAGTTCCCGCAGCAGTTCCAGGATCTGGGCCTGGATGGTGACGTCCAGCGCCGTGGTGGGCTCGTCGGCGATCAGCAGCCGGGGGGCGCAGGCGACCGCCATGGCGATCAGGGCGCGCTGCCGCATGCCGCCGGAGAGCTGGTGCGGGTATTCCTTCAGCCGCCGGGTGGGGTCCGGGATGCCGACCCGCTCCAGCAGGTGGGCGGCCTCGGTGCGGGCACGTGCGCCGCGCAGGCCGCGGTGGCGGGTGAGGATCTCGGTCACCTGGACGCCGATGGGGACCACCGGGTTGAGCGAGGACAGCGGGTCCTGGAAGACCATGGCCAGCCGGGTGCCGCGCAGGTCGCGCATCCGGCCGTCGTCCAGGGCGAGCAGGTCGGTTCCGTCGCCGCCGCCGTCCGGGCGGAAGACGGCCCGGCCGCCGGTGCGGACGCCGCGGCGGGGCAGCAGGCCCATCAGGGCCAGCGAGGTGACGCTCTTGCCGCAGCCGGACTCGCCTACCAGGCCGGCCACTTCGCCCCGGTGCACGGTGAAGGAGACCCCGGAGACGGCCGTGATGTCGCGCTTGCCGCGCGCGGTGAAGGTCACCGTGAGGTCCTCCACCGACAGCAGCGGGGCCGCGGAGGGTGACGGTGAGGCTGTCATGGGGCATCAGCTCCGCAGTTTCGGATCGAGGGCTTCCCGCATGGCCTCGCCCAGCAGGGTGAAGCCGAGGGCGGTGATGATGATGCCCAGCGCCGGATAGACGGCCATCATGGGCGCCTCGTCGAAGAACCGCTGGGCCTGGGCGAGCATCACGCCCCACTCCGGCTGGGCGGCGTCCGGGTTGCCCAGCCCCAGGAAGGACAGCGCGGCGGCCTCGATGATGGCGGTGGCCAGCGCCAGCGTGGACTGCACGATGACCGGGCCGAGGGAGTTGGGCAGCACATGGGCCAGCACGATGCGGCGTCGCCGCACGCCCAGCGAGCGGGCCGCCAGCACGTAGTCGGAGCCGGCCTGGGCCAGCATGGAGCCGCGCAGCAGCCGGGCGAAGACGGGGATCTGCACCACGCCGACCGCGACCATCACGGTGGTCAGGCTCTGGCCCATGATGGCGGCGATGCTGACCGCCAGCAGCAGCGAGGGCAGCGCCAGCATCATGTCGGTGAAGCGCATCACCACGGCGTCGACGGTGCGGCCGGCCCGGCCGCCGAGCGCCAGGGCGGCACCGGAGACGCCGCCGATCAGCGCGCCCACGGTGAAGCCGATCAGGGTGGCCACCACACCGACCAGCAGGGTCTGCCGGGCGCCGACCAGCATCCGGGAGAGCTGGTCGCGTCCCAGGTGGTCCAGGCCGAGCCAGTTCTCGGCGCGCGGGCCGATGAAGATGCCCCGGTTGGGGAAGACCTCGCCGCGCCAGGTCTGGGCGGTGGGATTGTGCGGGGCGATCCAGGGGCCGATCACGGCCAGCACCAGGAACACGCCCAGCACGATCATGCCGATGACGGCGGTCTTGTTGCCCCGCAGGCGGCGCAGCGCCTCCCGCCACAGGCTTGCGCCGGTGGAGGTCTCGGTGCGGGCGGTCAGCTCCGCCAGCCGGTCGATCCGGTCCTTGCGGCGGGTGGCCAGGGCGGTGCCGCCGGAGGGGCGGTCGCGGGGGTGCTCCGGTTCCTCGGGGCCGTCCGGCCCGCCGGGGGTGACGCCGGTGGTGTCGGTACTCATCTCAGTGCACCCGCACTCTCGGGTCGATCAGGCTGTAGGTGAGATCGACCAGCATGTTGATCAGCACGTAGGTCAGCGCGATGAAGAGGATGAAGCTGGTCAGCACGGGGTAGTCGCGGGCGTCGATGGCGTCCCGGATGAAGGAGCCGATGCCGCCCCAGGCGAAGACCGTCTCGGTGAGCACCGCGCCGGAGAGCAGGGAGCCGGTGAGCAGGCCGATGGTGGTGACCACCGGCAGCAGGGCGTTGCGCAGCACGTGCCGCCCGCGCACGGTGGCCCGGTGCAGGCCCTTGGACTCGGCGGTGCGGACATAGTCCTCCTGGAGCACCTCCAGCACGCTGGCCCGGGTCATCCGGACGATGACGGCCAGCGGGATGGAGGACAGCGCCAGGGCGGGCAGCATCAGGTGCCACAGGGCGTCGGCGGTGGCGTCCCATTCGCCGGTGAGCAGGCCGTCCAGGACGGCGAAGCCGGTCACCTCGGTGGCGTTGATGCCGGTGGTCAGGCGGCCCTGGCTGGGGAACCAGCCGAGGGTGACGGCGAAGATCTCCTTGAGGATGAAGGCGAGGAAGAACACCGGGATGCAGATGCCCAGCAGCGAGCCGGAGACCGCACCGGCGTCCAGCCAGCTCCCGCGGCGGCGGGCGGCGAAGTAGCCGAGCGGGATGCCGATCACCACGGCCAGCAGGATGGCGGAGACGCCCAGTTCCACGGTGGCGGGGAAGCGCTGGGTGAATTCGTCCCAGACCGGGCGGCCGGTGCGGCTGGAGTCCCCGAAGTCGAGAGTGGCGAGGTCGCGCAGGAAGATGCCGTACTGCTCCCACAGGGGCTTGTCGAGCCCGAGCAGACGTTCCATCTGGATGCGGTCGGCCTCGGTGGCGCGTTCCCCGAGCCGGGCGGTGACCGGTCCGCCGGGGAGTTGCCGGAGCCAGACGAAGAGCAGGACGGACAGCCCGAACAGGGTGGGTACGAGCTGGAGCAGCCTGCGGACGATGAGACGCAACACGTGGTTGACGCCCCTTTCTTGTCACGCGTTTCCGTGTCACGCCCTGGTCAGCGGTCCGCCCGGCCGACGGGGTGCCGTGGCCGGGCGGACACCGGCTGGCGCCGGCTGACCGGGGATGACGTGAAGGGATTACTTGAACGATCCCTCGGAGAACTTCTCCTGGGTCAGGGGGGACACGGTGGGCGGGTTGACGTCGCCGGAGAAGGCGATGGACGGGGGCGAGGAGGAGATCGGGACGCCCGGCAGGAAGTCCATGATCATCTTGTTGAGTTCCTTGTACATCTCCACCCGGGTGTCGACGTCCGGCTCGACCGAGGCGGCGGCCATGGCGTCGAACAGTTCCTGGTTCTTGAAGCCCCACTCCTTGGAGTAGCCGTCGAACCAGGTGCCCAGGAAGTTGTAGGCGTCGTTGAAGTCACCGGTCCAGCCGAGCAGGTAGAGGTTGCAGCCGCCGGCCCGGGTGGTGTCCAGGTATTCCGGGCTCCACTTCATGGGCTTGGGGCTGACGGTGATGCCGGCGGCCTCCAGGTCGGCCTTCATCAGCTCGTACATGTCGGCCGGGGCGGGCATGTACGGGCGGGTCACCTCGGTCGGGTAGCAGAACTCCACCGAGAGGTCCTCGGCTCCGGCCTCGGCGAGCAGGTCCTTGGCCCGCTCGGTGTCGTACGCGTAGGTGGTGACGTCCTTCGCGTAGCCGTCCACGGTGTCCGGTATGAACTGCGTGGCCACCACGCCGCCCTCGGGGAGCTGGGTGTCCACCAGGGTCTGCCGGTCCAGCGCGTGGGCGATGGCCTGGCGCACCCGGAGGTCCTCCAGGGCCGGGTTCGACTCCTGGGTGATGCCGAGGTAGAAGAGGTTGAACACGCCGCGGGTGGGCACGTTGAAGCCCGCTGCCTTCAGCGCCTCCACATCGCCCGGTGCCACCAGGTCGTAGCCGTGGATCTCACCGGCCTCCAGGGCCTGCCGGCGGGCGCCCTCGTCCGAGATGGTACGGAAGACGATCTTGTCGAAGCCGGCCTTGTCGCCCCAGTAGTCGTCGAACCGGCTGATGGTGACCTCGCCGTTGCTCTTGTCCCAGGACTCGTACGTGAACGGGCCGGTACCGGCGATCACGATCTCGCCGTCGTGGCCCTCGCCCTGGCTGTAGGCGGGGTAGTTGATGTTCTCGCCCTCACCGCTGGCCTCGTCCTCGGCGTAGGCCTCGAGCGACTTCGGGGAGTGGATGGCGAAGGCGGCCAGCGAGAAGGCGCCGGGGTAGATGGCCGAGGGCTTGTGCAGGCTGATGACGGCGGTCAGCTCGTCGGGGGCCTGGCAGCCCGCGTAGTTGGCCTCGGGGGCCTCCTCGTTCTGGTTCTCCGCGAAGCCGCCGAACTCGGCCTGCCAGTAGTAGGACAGGGCGGTGGCCTGGTAGGTGCCGGTCCAGTTGAACCAGCGCTCGAAGTTCTGGCAGACCACCTCGCCGGTGAGTTCCTCGCCGTCGTGGAACGTCACCCCGTCCTGCAGGTGGAAGGTCCACTCGGTGCCCTCGGGGTTGCTCTCCCAGGTCTCGGCGAGGCCGCCGACCATCTCGGTGCCGCCGGACTCGTGGTCGATCAGCGTCTCCAGCACCTGCCGGGTGATCCGGAAGGTCTCGCCGTCGCTGGCCAGCGAGGGGTCCAGGGAGGCCGGGTCGCCGGCCGCGGCGAAGACGAAGGCCTCGCCGTCCTCGGAGGAGTCATCGCCCCGCTCGCTGGCGCAGGCCGAGGCGGCCAGGCCGAGAGCGGTCACGGCCGCGACCACGGCGGCCCTGCTCCGGGTTGTCGAACGGCCCGTGGTTCTGGCCTTGGAGCGAACTTCGTGCATGTCCCACCTCAGGGTGTCGGGGTGGCCGGCTGGGGGCAACGCGCGTCAATCACCCCGGGATGTGACCGGGGTCACCCCCACCGTCCGGATACCGGGGAGGTGCCCGCACATTACTGCGCAAGTCCATAGTTGTGAACGTCAGCCGGTTGGCCGATACCGACCCGAAACCCAGCGTTTCCGGGAGACGCGGCCGGCATCCGCTTTCTGCGCTTCGAGCAGATGTTCCCGTGATCAACCGTTCTACGATTCGTTTTCCGACTGGACACGAGTACGTCACACACGGACGGATTGTCCGGGCCGGTCCGATGGGCAGGTTATCGGCGTCGCCTCTCTTCGCACTGCTTCCCCGCTGGCCCCTTGCCCGATGCAGACGGCCACCGCGCCGTGCGCGCCGCCCCGGCGGCGCCACGCCGCCGGTCCACGCCCACCCGAGTGACGCGCACCGGAGCCGCCATGCCCGCAACCCGCCAACCCTCGCCGAAGCAGATACAAAGGACAAAGCTCTCCACTTTCCCGGAAATAGCCCCATATACCAACACTCAGGGTGATTCCCATATGATCGGTCGCATCCCCGTCCTTGACGTCCAGCCGCTCGTCGACTGCGGGCGCCGCCCCGTCAAGGCGGTGCCAGGCGAAACGTTCCTGGTGACCGCGACCGTGTTCCGGGAGGGGCACGACGCGGTCGGTGCCAACGTCGTGCTGCGCGACCCCTCCGGGCGCTCGGGGCCGTGGACCCCGATGCGGGAACTCGCCCCGGGCACCGACCGCTGGGGCGCCGAGGTCACCCCGGACCGGGAGGGCCGCTGGACCTACGCGGTCGAGGCGTGGGGCGACCCGCTCGCCACCTGGCGGCAGCACGCCCGGATCAAGGTGCCGCAGCGCATCGACACCGAACTCGTGCTCGCCGAGGGCGCGGAACTGCTGCGCCGGGCCGCGGCCGGGGTGCCCAAGACGGCCGGCAAGGCGCTGGTCACCGCCGCCGCCCGGGCCCTGAAGGACACCGCACGCGACCCGGACGAACGGCTCGCCGCCGCCCTCGACCCCGGGGTCACCGCCGTGCTGGCCCGCCACCCGCTGCGCGAACTGGTCAGCGCCTCCCGGCCGTTGCCGATGATCGTGGAACGCGAACGGGCGCTGTTCGGCTCCTGGTACGAGATGTTCCCGCGCTCCGAGGGCGCCGTCACCGAGCCCGGCCGGGCACCGGTCCCGGGCACCTTCCGCACCGCCGCCGAACGCCTTCCGGCCATCGCCGCCATGGGGTTCGACGTGGTGTACCTGCCGCCCGTCCATCCCATCGGCCACTCCTTCCGCAAGGGCCGCGGCGGCGCGCTCACCGCCGGACCGGAGGACGTGGGCTCGCCCTGGGCGATCGGCTCGGCGGACGGCGGCCACGACGCGGTCCACCCGGACCTGGGCACCCTGGCCGACTTCGACGCGTTCCTGGCCCGCGCCCGCGATCTGGGCATGGAGATCGCCCTCGACTTCGCCCTGCAGTGCAGCCCGGACCATCCCTGGGTCAAGGAGCATCCGCAGTGGTTCCGCCGCCGCGCCGACGGCACCATCGCCTACGCCGAGAACCCGCCCAAGAAGTACCAGGACATCTTCCCCCTCCACTTCGACGACGACTTCCGCGGGCTGGTCACCGAGACGCTGCGCATCCTGCGCTTCTGGATGGCCCGCGGGGTGCGGATCTTCCGCGTGGACAATCCGCACACCAAACCGGTGGTGTTCTGGGAGAAGGTGCTCGGTGAGATCAACCGCACCGACCCGGACGTCATCTTCCTCTCCGAGGCGTTCACCCGCCCGGCGATGATGCGCACGCTGGCCCAGATCGGGTTCCAGCAGTCCTACACCTATTTCACCTGGCGCAACACCAAGGAGGAACTGACCGAGTATCTGACCGAGCTGAGCGGTGAGTCCGCCGCCTGCATGCGCCCGAACTTCTTCGTCAACACCCCGGACATCCTGCATGCCTATCTCCAGCACGGCGGACGCGCCGCGTTCGAGATCCGCGCCGTGCTCGCCGCCACCCTCTCCCCGAGCTGGGGAATGTACGCGGGCTACGAGCTGTGCGAGGCCACCCCGGCGCGGCCGGGCAGCGAGGAGTACTGGGACTCGGAGAAGTTCGCGCTGCGTCCGCGCGACTGGGAGGCCGCCGACCGCAGCGGCGCCTCGCTGACCCCGCTGATCACCCGGCTGAACGAGCTGCGCCGTGCCCATCCGGCACTCCAGCGGCTCCGCGGACTGCGGTTCCACCACACCGACAGCGAGCACATCCTGGCCTACTCCAAGCGCACCCGCCGGGCACCGGCCGGCGGGAGCGCGGCGGGGGCGGACACCGGGAACGGCGCGAACGCCGACGACACGGTGCTGGTCCTGGTCAACCTCGATCCGCACCATGTCCACGAGTGCACGGTGTCGTTGGACCTGTCGGAGCTCGGACTGCCCCCCGCGCAGCGCGAGGGGGCCGAGCCCTTCCCGGTGACCGATGAACTCACCGGGGAGACCTATCACTGGGGCAGGGACAACTATGTGCGCCTGGGGCCGGACGGTCCCTCCGAGCTGCGGCGACGCGGCGGAACCCGGGTGGCGCACATCCTCTCCCTGCGACCGTCCTCACAGACCGGAGGGTCACCCAACCATGAGCGTCAATGAGCCGGTCCTCGACACGTTCGAGGACACGCCGCACCGCGACCGCGACCCCGAGTGGTACAAGCGAGCGGTGTTCTACGAGGTGCTGGTGCGGTCCTTCAAGGACAGCAACGGAGACGGAATCGGGGATCTGAAGGGCCTCACCTCGAAACTCGATTACCTGCAATGGCTGGGGATCGACTGCGTCTGGCTGCCGCCCTTCTTCCATTCCCCGCTGAAGGACGGCGGTTACGACGTCTCCGACTACACCTCGGTGCTCCCGGAGTTCGGCGACCTGGCCGATTTCGTGGAGTTCGTGGACGCCGCACACCAGCGGGGCATCCGGGTCATCATCGACTTCGTCATGAACCACACCAGCGATCAGCACCGCTGGTTCCAGGAGTCCCGCCGGGACCCGGACGGCCCGTACGGCGACTACTACATGTGGGCCGACGACGACAAGAAGTACGCCGACGCACGGATCATCTTCGTCGACACCGAGACGTCCAACTGGACCTTCGACCCCGTGCGCAAGCAGTACTACTTCCACCGCTTCTTCTCCCACCAGCCGGATCTCAACTACGAGAACCCGAGGGTGCAGGAGGAAGTGCTCTCGGCCCTGCGGTTCTGGCTCGACCTGGGCATCGACGGCTTCCGGCTCGACGCGGTCCCCTATCTCTACGCGGAGGACGGCACCAACTGCGAGAACCTGCCCGCCACCCACGAACTGCTGAAGCGGGTGCGGGCGGAGATCGACAAGCACTACCCCGACACCGTGCTGCTGGCCGAGGCCAACCAGTGGCCGGAGGACGTGGTCGACTACTTCGGCGACTACACCACCGGCGGGGACGAATGCCACATGGCGTTCCACTTCCCGGTGATGCCGCGGATCTTCATGGCGGTGCGCCGGGAGTCCCGCTACCCGGTCTCCGAGATCCTGGCCAAGACCCCGCCGATCCCCGCGAAGTGCCAGTGGGGCATCTTCCTGCGCAACCACGACGAGCTGACCCTGGAGATGGTCACCGACGAGGAGCGCGACTACATGTACGCGGAGTACGCCAAGGATCCGCGGATGCGCGCCAACATCGGCATCCGGCGCCGGCTGGCCCCGCTGCTGGACAACGACCGCAAGCAGATCGAGCTGTTCACCGCGCTGCTGCTGTCGCTGCCCGGCTCCCCGATCCTGTACTACGGCGACGAGATCGGGATGGGCGACAACATCTGGCTGGGCGACCGGGACGCGGTCCGCACCCCGATGCAGTGGACCCCGGACCGCAACGCGGGCTTCTCCACCTGTGATCCCGGACGGCTGTTCCTGCCCAACATCATGGACCCGGTCTACGGCTACCAGGTCACCAATGTGGAGGCGGCGATGAGTTCCCCCTCGTCGCTGCTGCACTGGACCAAGCGGATGGTGGAGATCCGCAAGCAGAATCCCGCCTTCGGGCTGGGGTCGTACACGGAGCTGGAATCGTCCAATCCGGCCGTGCTGGCCTTCCTCCGGGAACACGGTGACGACCTGGTGATGTGCGTCAACAACTTCTCCCGCTTCTCCCAGCCGACCGAACTCGACCTGCGCGCCTGGCGGGATCACTATCCGGTGGAGCTCATCGGCCGGGTGACCTTCCCGCGCGTCGGCGAACTGCCCTATCTGCTGACCCTCGCGGGCCACGGCTTCTACTGGTTCCGGCTGCGCCGGACCGTGGTCTGAACCGGCATTTCCCGCACCTGCCCGCCACCGGCCGCCGGCGCGCGATGACGGTCGCGCCACCGTCCGGTGCCCGCTCCCCCGCAAGCGGTACGCGGGCAGGGGAGTACGGCCTGCACGCCGTAGGGGCCCGGGGGGTTCACGCGGTTACCCCCGGGCCCCCCAGGGAACGCTCCCTATACCGCACCGTCACTCAACCCTCAAGACCCCGAACGTGTGACGGAGCCCTCACTCGCACGGCCGGTCCTCCACGACACGTCCCGCACCGCCGGGCAGCCAACGCCGCAATCCGGGACACTTCTCCATATATTCATCGTGCCCCGGGGAAAGGACGCCATGTCGGAAAGCTCCGCATCCCGGACGGCACCACCCCGGCTCCCGCTGGCCACCGCGCCGCACGGCAGTTCCCTCTTCCGTTCGCTCACGGGGTTGCTCGCCCGCTGGCTGCCCCGCCAGCGCTGGTACGCCGGAAAGGGCCGTCCGCTCGGCGGACTCACGCTGATCTCGGCCACCGAGCTGCTGCCGTGCTCGGCCGGCGCTCCCACACCCGGTCTGCTCCATCTGCTGATCCGCGCCCATCCGCAGGGCGCCCCCGAGGAGGCACAGGGCGTGCCCGGTGCCGGCGACTGCTACCAACTGCTGCTGGGGGTGCGCACCGTGCTGCCGCCCGCCCTGGCCACCGCGCTGGTCGGCCGGCCGGCCGAGGGCCCGCTGCGCGGCCGGGCGGTGTACGAGGCGCTGCACGACCCCCGCCTCACCGCCCTGCTGCTGGAACGTTTGCGCGCTCCGGGGCGGCTGGGCACGCTGCGCTTCGAACGCGCCCCCGAGGTGGCCATCGCCTCCGGCCAGGCCCCCCGGGTGCTGGGCGCCGAGCAGACCAACTCCTCCATCGTCTACGGCGAGGCGCACATCCTGAAGCTGTTCCGGCGGGTCAGCCCCGGCATCAATCCCGATCTGGAGCTGCCCCGTGCGCTGGCCCAGGCGGGCTGCTCCCGGGTGCCCGCTCCGTCCGCCTGGTTCGAGGCGTATCTGCCGCCGGCCGCCGGCCCGGGCGCCGGCCCGCCCGCCGGCCCGCCCGCCGGGGGCTTCACCGAACCGCTCACCCTGGGCGTGCTCCAGCCCTACCTGGCCGGCTCCTCGGACGGCTGGCAGCTGGCCTGCAAGGCGCTCAGCCTGCGCACCGACTTCAGCTCGGCCGCGCACGCCATCGGCCGGGCCACCGGCGAGGTGCACGCGGCCCTGGCCGCGGCGCTGCCCACCACCGTGCTGGACGGCCCGGAACTGGAGCGCACCGCCCGCGGCATGAACGAGCGGCTGGAGGCCGCCGCCGCGGCCGTCCCCCAGCTGCGCCCGTACCGGACCGGGCTGCGCCGCGCCTTCGACCAGCTCTCCGCCTACGGGGCGGACGGCGGGCGGTGCACCGCGCAGCGGCTGCACGGCGACCTGCACCTGGGGCAGGTGCTGCACGGCGGCAGCGGCGGCGGCCGCTGGGCGATCATCGACTTCGAGGGCGAACCGGCCCGGCCGATCGCGGAGCGCCGCCGGCCCCAGCCGCCGGTGCGGGACATCGCCGGGATGCTGCGCTCCTTCGACTACGCCGCCTGCCAGCACCGGGCCTCGGGCGCCTGGACGGCGGCCTGGGCGCGGGCCAGCCGGGCCGCCTACTGCCGCGGCTATGCCGAGGCCAGCGGCCAGGACCCGCTGCACCAGCCGGAGCTGCTGCGCGCCTACGAGATCGACAAGGCCATCTACGAGGTGCTCTACGAGGCACGGCACCGCCCGTCCTGGCTGCACGTCCCGATGGCCGCCATCCGCCGTCTGGCCGCCGCCGACCCCACCGCCTGACGTGCGCGATGCCGCCGCCCGGGCCCGTGGCCGGCCGGACCGCCCACCCGTACCACCACCCCCACCCTCACCCTCAGGAGGTTCCCGCGTGGCTTCCCGCCCGGACTCCCCCGGCTCCGCCGAGAGCCCTGCCCCCCGCAAACGCCGCTCCCCGTCCAGCGGCTCCGTCACCCGCAGCAGCAGCGGCGCCCGCGGCACGGAACGGACCGCGCCCGGGTCCGCCGCCGCCCGCCCGGCGCGGGCCGTGCCCCCGGCCGCGGACGGGGCCGGGNCCCCGCGGCCCCGCCCGCACCCGCCGGGACCGCACGCCGGGACCGGGCCGCCGCGGCCGGTGACGGCGACGCACCACGGCCGACCCTGAGCGTGGCACCCGCCGAGCCCATGGACGCCACCGACCGGGGACGGCTGCTCAGCGGCTCCCACCACGACCCGCACGCGCTGCTCGGTGCCCACCCGGTGCCCGGCGGCGTGCGCATCCGGGTGCTGCGCCCCTTCGCCACCCGGGTCACCGTGCTCGGCCAGGGCCCGGACGCCGGACTGGTCGCCGATCTGGTCTCCGAGGGCGACGGGCTGTTCGGCGGCGTGCTGCCGCTGTCCGCCCCGCCCGACTACCGGCTCCGCCTGGTCTACCCGGGGGTGGACGGCTCCGGCCCGCAGGTGCGGACCGTGCACGACCCCTACCGCTTCCTCCCGGCCATCGGCGACCTCGATCTGCACCTGGTCTCCGAGGGCCGCCACGAGCAGCTCTGGCAGGCGCTGGGCGCCCGGCCCATGACGCACCAGGGCGTCGCCGGCACCCGGTTCACCGTCTGGGCGCCGAGCGCCCGGGGCGTGCGGGTCACCGGGGACTTCTGCTTCTGGGACGGCACCGCCTTCCCCATGCGCTCCATGGGGTCCAGCGGGGTGTGGGAGCTGTTCCTGCCCGGTATCGGCCCCGGCACGGTCTACAAGTTCGACATCCACACCCCGGACGGCCACCACACGCTGCGCGCCGACCCGCTGGCCCGGCGCGCCGAGTGCCCGCCGAACACCGCGTCGATCGTGCACGACTCCTCCTACGAGTGGGGCGACGCGGAGTGGATGGCCACCCGGGGGCAGCGCTTCAACCGCACCGCCCCGGTCTCCATCTACGAGGTGCACCTGCCCTCCTGGCGGCCCGGGCTGTCCTACCGGGAGCTCGCCGAGGAGCTGCCCGGCTATGTCAAGGACCTGGGCTTCACCCATGTGGAACTGATGCCGGTGGCCGAGCACCCGTTCGCCCCCTCCTGGGGCTACCAGGTGACCGGCTACTACGCCCCGACCGCCCGGCTGGGCACCCCGGAGGACTTCAAGTACCTGGTGGACGCCCTGCACCGGGCCGGCATCGGGGTGCTGATGGACTGGGTGCCGGCGCACTTCCCCAAGGACGACTGGGCGCTTGCCCGGTTCGACGGCACCCCCTGCTACGAGCACCCGGACCCGCGCCGCGCCGAGCACCCCGACTGGGGCACCCTGGAGTTCGACTACGGCCGCCGGGAGGTGCGGAACTTCCTGGTGGCGAACGCGGTCTACTGGTGCCAGGAGTTCCACATCGACGGCCTCCGGGTGGACGCGGTGGCGTCCATGCTCTACCTGGACTACTCCCGCGAGGACGGCCAGTGGCTGCCCAACGAGTCCGGCGGCCGGGACAACCCGGACGCGGTCTCCTTCCTCCAGGAGATGAACGCCACCGTCTACCGGCGCTGCCCGGGCGTGGTGACCATCGCCGAGGAGTCCACGGCCTGGGACGGCGTCACCCGCCCCACCCACATCACCGGTCCCACCGGCATCGGCGGCCTGGGCTTCGGCTTCAAGTGGAACATGGGCTGGATGCACGACTCGCTGGTCTACATGTCCAAGGACCCGGTGCACCGCAAGTACCACCACAACGAGATGACGTTCTCCATGGTCTACGCCTATTCGGAGAACTACGTGCTGCCGATCTCGCACGACGAGGTGGTGCACGGCAAGGGCGCCCTGGTCTCCAAGATGCCCGGCGACTGGTGGCAGCAGCGCGCCAACCACCGCGCCTACCTGGGCTACATGTGGGCCCACCCGGGCAAGCAGCTGCTGTTCATGGGATCGGAATTCGCCCAGGGCGCGGAGTGGCGGGTGGACGAGGGGCCGCAGTGGTGGGTGCTGGACCCGGGCTACTCGGCGGCCGGGGACCACGGCGGTGTCCGGGACCTGGTGCGGGAGCTGAACCGGATCTACCGGTCCACCCCCGCGCTGTACCAGCGGGACACCGAGCCCGGCGGCTTCTGCTGGATCGACGCGCACTGCGCCGACGACAACATGCTGGCCTTCGTCCGCTGGGCCGAGGACGGCTCGCCGCTGGTCTGCGTCGCCAACTTCTCCCCGGTGGTGCGGCACGGCTACCGGATCGGGGTGCCCGGTGAGGTCCCGGTGTGGGAGGAGATCCTCAACACCGACAACCCGGCCTGGGGCGGCAGCGGGGTGCTCAACCGGGAGCCGCTCAAGACCGAGCAGGTGGCCTGGCACGGCCGCCGGCACAGCGTGGAGCTGACCCTGCCGCCGCTGGCAACCGTCTGGCTCAGGCCCGCCTGAGCGGCCGTCCGTCTCGATTTCGGTGCGGTCCCGGCGCCTGGCGGCGCCGGGACCGTTTCACGTGCGCCGTTCCGCCCCCCGGTGTTTTGTCATGCTCCCGATGCGCCCGCCGGGCCTGCCGCACGGGCCGACAAGCCGCCCGGAACGCCGTACATTGTGTAGACACCGATGCCGAAACTGGGGAGCGAGCACCGTGGTGCCGAGTACCGCATCAGTGACCGCCGTGCGCCGGAACCGCCTGGCCGCGGCGGTCGTCCTGCACCAGGGCCGGGTGCTGCTGGTGCGCCGCAGCTACCGCGAGCGCTTCCTGCCCGGGGTCTGGGGCGTTCCCTCCGGCAAGCTGGAGCCCGGCGAGCGTCCCGAGGACGCGGTGCTCCGGGAGCTGAAGGAGGAGACCGGCCTGTCCGGCGAGATCATCGGCACCGGCGGCGAGCGGACCTTCTTCAGCCGGTGGAACGGCGCCACCGTGGAGAACACCCAGCGCAACTTCCTGGTCCGGCCGCTGAGCCTGGAGGTGGCGCTGCCCGAGCCCGATCAGGAGTACCGCTGGGTGCCCGTCGCGGAGCTCGACGGCTTCGGCCTGGACGACCACAACCTCGGCACCATCCGCCAGTCCCTGCCGCACGGCCGCAGCGCTCCGCGGCGCTGATCCGCCGTCACCGCACCAGGGTCCGCAGCCGCCGCAGGGCGTCCAGATACTCGCGCGCGCTCAGCGCACGCCGGCGCACCGGCGCCGGCTCCGGGCGGCCGGCCGGTACGTACACCTCGGTGCCGCGCCGGGTGAGCGCGGTCTGCAGGAAGAGTGTCGCCGTGGGCCCGTCCGGGGCGGGTTCCACCCGGTGCAGCACCTCGGCGGCCAGCGCGTAGCCGGTGCCGCGCGGCAGGCACAGCTGGGCCGTCTGCCGCACCGAGGCGGGCCCGGTCCGCTCCAGCCGCCACCGGCCCTCCTCGCGGGAGGAGGACTCCCGGTAACCGCTCATCACCATGCCCTCCCCGCCCGCGTACGGATTGGCGGCGAAGACCTGCATGGTGAGGCTGCCGCACAGAATGCGGGAGGCCAGCGCGAACCGGTGGTTGTGTATGTGGCCGGCCGCCGCGGGCCGCTCCGGCCCGCCCCGGCGCGGCGCGCCCTCCGGCCGCCCCGGCGGCCTCTCCGGGGCGGCCGGGGCGGCCGGTCCCCGCCGGTCCGGCGGCGGGTCCCACAGGTGGGCCCGCAGCAGATAGCGCGGCTCCTCCCCGAGCAGGACCAGCTTGGTGAAGCCCAGCGGATGACGGTCCGACAGCCGGGCCGGGACGGAGACCGTCTCCGGGTGCTCCTCCCCCTGGCGGATCAGCCCGGCCAGCAGGGCGTCCAGATCGGCCGGGCCGGCCAGCCGGCGCACGGCGTTCTCCGCCCCCGTCAGAAACCCCTCCGGGGAGCCGATTCCGGCCTCGATCAGCTCCCTCGCCCCCTGTGCCGCCGTGGTCATGGCGTGGTGTACGAGCGGTGCGCGTGCGCGATCAGCACTGATATCCCCTGGTAGGTCATCCATATCGGACGGTGTTCCCGGTCGTCGCCCCATTCCCACACGCCTCCCCGTTGTTCGGCACGCACACGCGCCACGGCGGACCGCAGGCACGCCTCGGTCGCCCGCCGCAGTGCCGGGTCCTCCGGCGGGGCGGGCGCGGCCATCAGTGCCCGCGCCACCCAGCCGGCGGTGAAGTGCCGGATGAAGGTGTGATCGGTCGGCCCGCCGGCCCCGAACCGCCGCAGATGCTCCGTCTGGTGCTCGAACTCCCCGTGCCGCACCAGCCACTCCAGACCCTGCTCCATGGCCTGGCGGGAGCGCCGCTCGGTGCCGAGCACGGCCGTCACCCGGGCCAGGGCCAGCGCCGCCTGGGCGGTGTGCACCGGAGAGGGCCGCGCCGGGCGCAGCAGCCGGGCGTCGCCCTCCAGGGAGTACCCCCAGCAGCACAGCCCGTCCCGCTCGGGATCGTGCAGCGCACCCTCCGTCAGCCGGTCACGCAGCCGGGGCAGCTCGGGGGAGCCGGGCGCGGCGCGCAGCAGGCCGCGGATGGCGGCACCGATGACGTACGTCCGGGCCTCGCCCTCCGGGTCGGCGCCCGGGGCCAGCAGCCCCTCCAGCACGCCGACGGCCTCGTCCAGCCGGGAGCGGTGCGCGCCGGCCCGGCTGAGCGCGCCCAGCACCAGGGCGGTGACCTCCGGCCGGCTGACCCCGGTGCCGGTGCGGGCGGCCCAGCCGCCGTCCGGCAGCCGGAGCCGCCACAGCGTCTCCACCAGGGCGGGCTGGTCGAAGCGGCCGTCGTCCGGCCCGAGGGCCAGCGCGAGGTGCAGGCCGTAGGCGGTGCCGATCGCCGTGGGCGGATGGCCGGCCTCGCCCTCCTCCAGGAAGTGCGACCAGCCGGTCAGCGGGCCCAGATCCGGGTCGTCGCAGACCGAGCGGGCGCGCAGCACGGCCTCCCGGGTGCCGGCCACGACCCGGGGGAACGGCTCGCCGGGGCGGGCCGGCCCGGGAATCACCGCCGCCCCGGCCGCCCCGGCCGGGTGCGCCGGCTCGGCGGCGGACTCCCGGCCCCGCCTGACCTGCACGCTCAGCCAGACGATCAGCCCGGTGGCGATCCCGGCGGTGCCGGCCAGGGCATAGCGGGCGGGATCCCCGGAGAGGGACTCGGGCAGCACCCCGAGCAGCGACTGGAACACCGCGTACGCCGCGGGCAGCGGCACATAGCGGGCCAGCCGCTGCGAGAGCTGCGGCGGGGCACCGTCGGCCGGGGCGTCCGCGGCGGGCGGACGCCCCGTCAGCACCGGCCTGCGAAACGCCATCTGCTCTCCTCTCCCGCCGGACCCCGGCCGCGGCCGCCTTACTCCAGTGTACGCAGCGTGACCGACACCCGTTCCCGCCGTGACCGCTCCCTGCTCTCCTTTCGCGCTGTGCGCCCTGTGCGCGCTACTCGCGGTAGTACGGATCGGCCACGACGCCCTCCCGCCGCTCCGCGTCGTACCGGTAGACCTCGCGCCCCGCGATGTAGGTGCGCACCGCGCGGCTCATCACGTCCAGCGGATCGCCGTCCCAGAGCACGAGGTCCGCGTCCAGCCCCGGCCGCAGCGCACCGACCCGGTCGGCCAGGCCCATCATCCCGGCCGGATGGACGGTGATCGCGCGCAGCGCCTCGGCACGGTCCATGCCCTCCTTGACCGCGAAGGTGGCCTGGTGCACCAGGAAGTGGATGGGCACCACGGGGTGGTCGGTGGTGAGGGCGACCTTGGCCCCTGCCCGGGCGAGTATCCCCGGGTTCTGGAGGGTGCGGTGCCGCAGCTCGACCTTGAGACGGCTGGTCAGCAGCGGCCCGCTGATCACCGGGATGCCGCGCCGGGCCACCTCGTCGGCCAGCAGATGGGCCTCGGTGGCGTGATTGATGATCAGCCGGTAGCCGAACTCGTCCGCCAGCCGGATCGCGGTGGCGATGTCGTCGGCCCGGTGGGTGTGCTGGCACCACGGCAGCTCCCCGTCCAGCACCCGGACCAGCACCTCCAGGGCCGAGTCCCGGTCGAAGGGCTTGCCCTCGGCGCGGGCCTGCTCGCGCCGCGCCCGGTAGTCCTGCGCCCGGCTGAACGCGTCCCGGATCACCGCGGCCACGCCCTGCCGGGTGGAGGGCAGCTTCTTCTGCTCCCCGTAGACGCGCTTGGGGTTCTCCCCCAGCGCGCTCTTCACGCTGCACGGCTGGCGCACCAGCATGTCGTCCACGCTGCGGCCCCAGCACTTGAGGGCCACCGTCTGCCCGCCGATCGGGTTGGCCGACCCCGGCTTGATCACGGCCGTGGTGACCCCTCCGCCCAGCGCGTCCGCGAAGCCCTGGTCCGCGGGGTTGACGGCATCCAGCGCGCGCAGCATCGCGCCGTTGGGGTCGGTCCGTTCGTTGGTGTCGTCCCCGGCCCAGCCCTCGGCCTCCTCGTGGATGCCGATGTGGCCGTGCGCCTCCACGAAGCCGGGCAGCACCCACAGTCCGGCGGCGTCCACCACCTCGACGTCCTGCGGTATCGGCACTTCGCCGTCCGCGCCCACCGCGACGATCTTCCCGTCGCGGATCACCACGGTTCCGCCCGGGATGGGATCGCCATCGACGGGCACCACATGTCCAGAAGTGATCACAAGATCCATGCCCCAGAACCTAGCCCACGCCGTGCCGCGGCAGGGCGGGGCCGAACGGGTGGCGGGGGCCGGTGATGCGGCGACACCGTGCGGCGGAGGGCCCGCCCTCCGGGAGCCGGGACGATCATGAGGTCCTCTGATCAGCACGGATCTCCTGGAGGCATGGTGCGTGTTCCGGCATGGCGGAGAGCCGCGGCGGTGACCGCCGTGGTCCTGGGCGCGGCGGCAGTGGCGTCGGCCTGCGGCGACGGCGGGGAGGGGGCGGCGGCCAGGGATGCCGCCGACGCGCCCCGGCAGACCACCAGCACGGCCACCCCGACCCTCAACCCCGACGACTTCACCACCACCATCGACAACCCCTATCTGCCGCTGGAGCCCGGCACCCGCTTCACCTACGAGAACGCCGCCGAGGACGACACCGAGGAGGACACCGAGCGGGTGGTGGTGGAGGTGACGGACCGGACCCGGGAGGTCATGGGCATCACCACGGTGGTGGTCCGGGACACGGTGACCGTGGACGGCGAGACCGTCCGGGAGTCCCGGGACTGGTTCGCCCAGGACAGCACCGGCAATGTCTGGTACTTCGGCGAGGAGACCAGGGAGCTGGAGAACGGCGAGGTGACCAGTACCGAGGGCTCCTGGGAGGCGGGCGAGGACGGCGCCCACCCCGGCATCGTGATGCCCGCCGACCCGCGGGTCGGCGCGGTCTACCCGCAGGAGAACGCCCCCGGGGTGGCCGAGGACACGGCCGAGGTGCTGAGCCGGGACGAGAGCGTCGAGGTGCCCTACGGCTCCTTCGACAACGTCGTCCAGACCAAGGACTACACCCCGCTGGAGCCGGACATGGTGGAGCACAAGTACTACGCCGAGGGCGTCGGCCTGGTGCTGGAGGAGGAGGTCGAGGGCGGCGACGACCGCCTGGAACTGGTCTCCGTGGAACGCCCCTGACCGGCCGCCCGCCGCACCCGGTCACGGTGGGCCGGAGGAGTGGCGGCGGCGGGCGAAGCCGCGAAACCCGGGCGGCGGGACCCCGCCGTCCGGCCCGCCGGTCCGATCCTGGGACGGTCCGGCCTTCCCCCGACGTGAGGAGACATCGTGCGTGCTCCGGTCCGGCCGAATCCGACGGCGGTGATCGCGCTCCTGCTGGCGGCCGCGGCCGGCGTCACCGCCTGCGGCGGCGGGGAGACGGGAGTGTCCGCCCAGGACACCCCCGGCACACCGCGGCAGACCTCCCCCACGGCCGGCCCCACGTTCGACCCCGAGGACTTCACGACCACGATCGACAACCCGTATCTGCCGCTGGAGCCCGGCACCCGCTTCACCTACCGGTCCGCCGAGGGCGAGGGCGGGACCGAGGCGGTCGTCGAGGTCACGGACGAGACCACCGACATCCTCGGCGTCACCGTCCGGATCGTGGCCGAGACCGTCAGCGTGGACGGCGTGGTCGTCGAGGAGAGCCGGAACTGGTTCGCCCAGGACGGCGAGGGCAACGTCTGGACCTTCGGCGCGGACCTCAACGTCGTCGAGGACACCGAGATCGCCCCCACCCCGGGAGCACTGGCGGCCGGAAGGGACGGCGCCCACCCGGGCATCGCGATGCCGGCCGACCCGCAGCCGGGCACCGTCTACCCGACCCGGGACACCGCGTTGTACGCGGAGACGGTGGAGGTGGTGAGCGTGGACGAGAGCGTGGAGGTGCCCCACGGCTCCTTCCGCGACGTTGTCGTCACCGAGGAGACCGACCCGCTGAACCCGGAGGCGGTCCACCACCGCCACTACGCCGAAGGCCTCGGGCTGGTGCTGCGCGAGCAGGTCGAGGGCGGCGGCGACCGGCTCCGGCTCACCGCAGTCGACCGGCCCTGATCCCCGGACGGCGGCGCCACCGGGACGCCGCGCGCGGAGGAGAGCGGTGACCGGGACGGCCGCGCCGCGGAGAACCGGCCGCCGCGCCGCCCCGGGAAGGCCATGGGGCGGCACGGCCTAGGGTGGGTGGGGTGATCGGGTACGAAGACGTCAAGGCCGCCGCGGGGCGGGTCGGCGGGCGGGTGCGGCCGGTGGCGGTCGCGCCGGCCCGGGACGGGCTCTGGTTCGCGCTGGAGTTCCTCCAGCACACCGGGACGTTCAAGGCGCGCGGGGCGCTGAACTTCACCACCGCGCAGCGGGAGGCGGGGGCGATGCCACGGGCCGGGGTCGTGATCGCCTCCGGCGGGAACGCCGGGCTGGCGTGCGCCTGGGCGGCCCGCGCGGCCGGCGTGCCCGCCACGGTGTTCGTGCCGGAGAACGCCCCGCCGGTGAAGGTCCGCAGGCTGCGGGACCTGGGCGCGGAGGTGCGGCCGGCCGGCCGGGAGTACGCGGAGGCGGCCGAGGCGGCCCGGCGCTGGGCCGGGGAGAGCGGGGCCCTGCTGTCGCACGCGTACGCGCATCCGCTGGTCGCGGCCGGGGCGGGCACCCTGATGGAGGAGATCCGGACCGCGCTGCCGGCCGTGGACACGGTGGTGGTGGCCGTCGGCGGGGGCGGGCTGTTCGCCGGGGTGGCGGCCTCGGCCGCGGAGCACGGAGTGCGGGTGGTGGCCGCGGAGCCGCGGGGCTGCCGGGCGCTGCACGCGGCGATCGCGGCGGGCGAGGTGGTGGACGTGCCGGTGGCGTCGGTGGCGGCCGACAGCCTGGGGGCCCGGCGGGTGTCGGAGGACGCGCTCGGCTGGGCGCTGCGCGGGGACGTGCGCTCGGTGCTGGTGGACGACGGGGCGATCACGGACGCCCGGCGGCGGCTGTGGGCGGAGCACCGGATCGCGGTCGAGCACGGAGCGGCCACGGCCCTGGCGGCGGTCGGCAGCGGCGCCTACCGGCCCGCGGACGGCGAGCGGGTGTGCGTCGTGCTGTGCGGGGCGAACACCGATCCCTCGGACCTGGCGGACCCGGCGGCTGCGGCGGCTGCGGCGGCCCGGCCGGACTGACCCGCGGCGGCCCCGGCGCCGGTGCGGGAAGGCGGCCGGGGCGGATTCGCGGCGGGGAGCCACCGGCCGGTCAGTACACGGCCTCGGACTCGTCCATCCGGTACTGCGGCACGGTCTTGAGCTCGGCGGTGGCCTCGGCCAGCGGCGCCATCACGACCTCGGTGCCGCGCAGCGCGGTCATGTTGCCGAACTCGCCCCGGTGCACGGCCTCCACCGCGTGCCAGCCGAACCGGGTGGCCAGCACCCGGTCGTAGGCGGTGGGGGTGCCGCCGCGCTGCACATGGCCGAGAATGACCTGCCGCGCCTCGGTGCCCAGCCGCTTCTCCAGCTCCACCGCCAGCCGGTTGCCGATGCCGGTGAAGCGCTCGTGCCCGTAGGCGTCGATCTCCCCGCGCTCGTACGGCATGGTGCCCTCGGCCGGGCGGGCGCCCTCGGCGACGCACACCACCGCGAACTTCTTGCCGCGGGCGAACCGCTCCCGCACCATCTCGCACAGCCGGTCGATCTGGAACGGCCGCTCCGGGATGCAGATGCCGTGCGCACCGCCGGCGATGCCGGCCTCCAGGGCGATCCAGCCGGCGTGCCGCCCCATCACCTCGACCACCATCACCCGCTGGTGCGACTCGGCGGTGGTCTTCAGCCGGTCGATGGCCTCGGTGGCGACCATGACGGCGGTGTCGAAACCGAAGGTGCGGTCGGTGGCGGAGATGTCGTTGTCGATGGTCTTGGGAACGCCCACCACCGGGATGCCGGCCTCGGAGAGCATGTGAGAGGCAGTCAGGGTGCCCTCGCCGCCGATCGGGATCAGCGCGTCCAGGTTGAGATCGCGGCGCAACTGGTCGGCGTTGGCGGCGGCTTCCCGCAGCCGTCCGCGCTCCAGCCGGCTGGAGCCGAGGATGGTGCCGCCGCGGGCCAGGATTCCGCTGACCGCATCGATGTCGAGCTTGCGGTAGCGCCCTTCGAGGAGACCCTTGAAGCCGTCCTCGAAGCCGATGACCTCGTCGCCGTGGTCGACCACGGCCCGGTGGACGACCGACCGGATGACGGCGTTGAGGCCAGGGCAGTCGCCGCCCGCGGTGAGAACGCCAATACGCATGGACTCTCTCCTGCCTGCAGATGAGGAAAGCTGGGAAGCCGCGCCATCGGGGCCGCCCTGTGGTACCGGGAGCCGCACCTGATTCTTTCACGCCATGAAGACGACGCCGAACACCCGCGCCCCACCCGTCGAGCGCCTTACCGCGCGCCCCGGGTACTGTCAAGGGTGTCACCGATGACGGATCGGGTGAACCCACGGCCGGGTGAACAGCACCGGGCCGTTCCGCTTGCGTGAGGAGAGATCACACGTGTCGCGCAGCGTGTACGTGACGGGCATCGGCCGGGGTGACGGCCGGCAGGTGGTCGAGCTGGGGATCATGGAGCTGCTCACCCGCCAGGTGGAGCGGGTCGGGGTGTTCCGCCCGCTGTCCCACGGTCACCGGGACGCGGTGGTGGAGCTGCTCCGCGGCCGGTTCCGGCTCGGCCAGCCGCCTGCCACCGCGATCGGGAT
This sequence comes from Streptomyces sp. YIM 98790, assembly GCF_011421595.1. Lineage (GTDB taxonomy): Bacteria > Actinomycetota > Actinomycetes > Streptomycetales > Streptomycetaceae > Streptomyces. Next base: position 29,959 of record NZ_WTLH01000031.1, read on the forward strand.
GAGTTACGCCGACGCCGCCGCCCTGCAGGCCGAGCGCGGCTCGGACGAGCTGGTGGCGCATCTGGTGGAACGGTTCCACGAGGTGGCCCGGGAGCACCAGGCGGTGCTGGTGATGGGCACCGACTACGCCGACACGGGTCTGCCGGCCGAGCTGGCGCTCAACGCCCGGCTGGCCAACGAGTTCGGCGCGGTGGTGCTGCCCGTGGTCAGCGGCCGGGACGAGGACGCGGAGCAGCTCGTCGCGGAGGTGCGCAACGCCCATCACGCCTACACCTCGCTGGGCTGCCACGTGATCGCCACCATCGCCAACCGGGTGCGCGGCGAGGCCGCCCGGGAGGCCGCCCGGGAGCTGGGCCGCCATCTGCCGGAGCCGGTGTTCGTGATCCCGGAGGAGCCGGCGCTGGCGGCCCCCACCGTGGCGCAGGTGGCCGAGGCGGTGGGCGCCGCCGTGCTGCTGGGCGACCAGACCGGCATGGCCCGGGACGTGCGGGGCTTCGTCTTCGGCGGCGCCTCGCTGCCCACCTTCCTCAACGCCATGACCGAGAGCTGCATGGTGGTGACCCCGGGGGACCGGGCGGATCTGGTGGTGGGCGCGCTGGCCGCGCACTCGGCCGGCGCCACCCCGGTGGCCGGGGTCCTGCTGACCCTGGGGCTCACCCCGGGTGAGCAGGCCATGCGGCTGGCGCACCGGCTGGCGCCGGGGACCCCGGTGCTGTCGGTGCCGGGCGGCTCCTTCCCCACCGCGGCCGCGCTTTTCGACCTCGAAGGCAAGCTGACCGCCGCGACCCCCCGCAAGGCGGAAATCGCCCTCGGTCTGTTCGAGAAACATGTCGACACCGCGGTGCTCACCGACCGGCTGGCGGTGAGCAGGACGGACCGGGTGACACCGATGATGTTCGAGCACGAGCTGATCGAGCGGGCCCGCGCGGACCGCCGTCAGCTGGTGCTGCCGGAGGGCACCGAGGAGCGGGTGCTGCGCGCGGCCGAGGTGCTGCTGCGCCGCAATGTGTGCGATCTGGTGCTGCTGGGTGAGGACAGCACGATCCGGCGCAAGGCCGGGGAACTGGGCCTGGACCTGCCGCTGCTGGCCCCGGACGAGGTGGCCGCCGACCCCGCCGTGGCCACCGCCCGGATCGTCGATCCGCAGAACTCTCCGCTGCGGGAACGTTTCGCCGAAACGTACGCCACGCTGCGCGCGCACCGCGGGGTGACCTACGAGCTGGCCTGGGACGTGGTGGCGGACGTGTCGTACTTCGGGACGCTGATGGTGCACGAAGGGCTGGCGGACGGCATGGTCTCCGGCGCCGTCCACTCCACCGCCGCCACCATCCGGCCGGCCTTCGAGATCATCCGCACCAAGCCGGACGCCGAGATCGTCTCCTCGGTGTTCTTCATGTGCCTGGCGGACCGGGTGCTGGTCTACGGCGACTGCGCGGTCAACCCGGACCCGGACGCCGCCCAGCTGGCCGACATCGCCATCCAGTCGGCGGCCACCGCCGCCCAGTTCGGGGTGGAGCCGCGGATCGCCATGCTCTCCTACTCCACCGGCACCTCGGGCACCGGCGTGGACGTGGACAAGGTGCGGGAGGCGACCGGGCTGGTGCGCGCGCTGCGCCCGGATCTGAAGGCGGAGGGCCCGATCCAGTACGACGCCGCGGTGGAGCCGACCGTGGCCGCCACCAAGCTGCCGGAGTCGGAGGTGGCCGGGCAGGCGACGGTGCTGATCTTCCCCGATCTGAACACCGGGAACAACACCTACAAGGCGGTGCAGCGCTCGGCCGGCGCGGTGGCGGTCGGCCCGGTGCTCCAGGGCCTGCGCAAGCCGGTCAACGACCTCTCGCGCGGCGCGCTGGTGCAGGACATCGTGAACACCGTGGCGATCACGGCCGTGCAGGCGCAGCAGCAGCGGCCGGCGGCGGGATGACCGGCGCGGGCGCAGAGGGCGAGGAGGACGGGCAGATGGCCGAGCAGGGTTCGGACGCGGACGCGGACGCGAGGGCGGGGCAGGCCGGCCGGGCCGGCCGGGTGCTGGTGCTGAACTCGGGGTCGTCCTCGGTGAAGTACCAGCTCATCGACATGGCGGACGGCTCCCGGCGGGCGGCCGGCCTGGTGGAGCGGATCGGCGAGCGCACCTCCCGGCTGGTGCACACGGTGCACACGGTGCACGGCGGCGCGGACGGCGAGAGCGCGCGGCCGGGGCGGCGGGAGACCGAGCAGCGCTTCCCCGGCCACGGCGCGGCGCTCAAGGCGGTCGCCGCCGAACTCGCCGCGGACGGCATGGGCCTGGACTCGCCCCGGCTGGTGGCCATCGGCCACCGGGTGGTGCACGGCGGCACCCGGTTCACCGACCCGACGCTGATCGACGACGAGGTGCTGGCCGAGATCGAGCGCCTGGTGCCGCTGGCTCCGCTGCACAACCCGGCGAACCTCACCGGCATCCGCACCGCGCTGGATCTCAACCCCGGGCTCCCGCAGGTCGCGGTCTTCGACACCGCCTTCCACGCCACCATGCCGGAGCACGCCTGGCGGTACGCCGTCGACACCGCGACCGCGGACCGGTACGGCCTGCGCCGCTACGGATTCCACGGCACCTCGCACGCCTTCGTCTCCCGCCGCACCGCCGGACTGCTGGGCCGGGAGCCGGGCGAGACGAACGTCATCGTGCTGCACCTGGGCAACGGCGCCTCGGCCTCGGCGGTGGCCGGCGGGCGCTGCGTGGAGACCTCCATGGGGCTCACCCCGCTGGAGGGACTGGTGATGGGCACCCGCTCGGGCGACCTCGACCCGGCGGTGGTGTTCCATCTGGCCCGGGTGGCCGGGATGGACACCGAGGAGATCGACACGCTGCTCAACACGCGCTCCGGCCTGGCCGGCCTGTGCGGGGACAACGACATGCGGGAGATCCGGCGCCGGATCACGGCCGGCGGCCCGGACGGCGAGCGCGCCCGGCTGGCCTTCGACATCTACATCCACCGGCTGCGCAAGTACATCGGGGCGTATACGGCGGTACTGGGCCGGGTGGACGCCATCGCGTTCACCGCCGGGGTCGGCGAGAACGACCCGGAGGTGCGGCGGGCCGCCGTCGCCGGGCTGGAGCAGACCCTCGGCGTGGCCGTCGACACGGAACGGAACGCCGAGAGCGCCACTCGAGCCAGGCTCATTTCCCCGGAGTACGCTCGGGTCGCGGTGGCCGTTGTGCCCACCGACGAGGAACTGGAGATCGCCGCCCAGACGTACCAACTGGTAACCCGACAGTCGTCTTCCGGTCGGTGACCGGCCCGCCCCCGTGATTATTCCGCTCGTGAACAAACGATAGGATCGCCCCCATGCGCCGTTCCAAAATCGTCTGCACGCTGGGCCCTGCCGTCGACTCCGCCGATCAGCTGAAGAACCTGATCGAGGCCGGGATGAACGTGGCCCGTTTCAACATGAGCCACGGGTCGCACGCGGAGCACGAGGAGCGGTTCCACCGCCTCCGTGCGGCGGGTGAGGAGTGCGGCCGGGAGATCGGCACGCTGTTCGATCTCCAGGGACCCAAGATCCGGCTGGCGACCTTCGCCGAGGGGCCGGTGGAGCTGGTCCGCGGGGACACCTTCACCATCACCACCGAGGACGTGCCCGGCGACAAGACGATCTGCGGCACCACCTACAAGGGCCTGCCCGGCGATGTCGCCAAGGGCGACCCGGTGCTGATCAACGACGGCAATGTGGCGCTCCAGGTGACCGAGGTGGACGGCCCGCGGGTGCAGACCATCGTGATCGAGGGCGGCGTGGTCTCCGACCACAAGGGCATCAACCTGCCGGGCGCGGCGGTCAACGTCCCGGCCCTGTCCGAGAAGGACATCGTGGACCTGGAGTTCGCGCTCAACCTGGGCGCGGACATGATCGCCCTGTCCTTCGTGCGCAGCGCCACCGATGTCCGGGACGTCCACCAGGTGATGGACCGGGTCGGCCGGCGGGTACCGGTGATCGCCAAGGTGGAGAAGCCCCAGGCGCTGGAGAACATGGAAGAGGTCGTGCTGGCCTTCGACGGCGTGATGGTGGCCCGCGGCGACCTGGCGGTGGAGTACCCGCTGGAGAAGGTCCCGATGGTGCAGAAGCGGCTGATCGAGATGTGCCGCCGGAACGCCAAACCGGTGATCGTGGCCACCCAGATGATGGAGTCGATGATCACCAACTCCCGCCCCACCCGCGCCGAGGCCTCGGACGTGGCCAACGCCATCCTGGACGGCACCGACGCGGTGATGCTGTCGGCGGAGTCCTCGGTGGGCCAGTATCCGGTGGAGACGGTCCGCACCATGTCGCGGATCGTGGAGGCCGCCGAGCAGGAGCTGCTGGCCAAGGGGCTCCAGCCGCTGGTGAAGGGCAAGAAGCCGCGCACCCAGGGCGGTTCGGTGGCCCGGGCGGCGGCCGAGATGGCGGACTTCCTGTTCGCCAAGGCGCTGGTGGCGTTCACCAAGTCGGGCGACACCGCGCGGCGGCTGTCCCGGTACCGGGCCGTGCAGCCGATCCTGGCCTTCACCACGGAGAAGTCCACCGCCCGTCAGCTCTGCCTGAGCTGGGGCGTGGAGAGCTTCGTGGTGCCGCACGCCAAGAACACGGACGAGATGGTGCAGCTGGTGGACCGGGAGCTGCTGCGGCTCAACCGCTGGCAGGAGGACGACGTGATGATCATGACGGCCGGCTCGCCGCCCGGCGTGGTCGGGACGACCAACATGGTCCGCGTGCTGCACCTGGGCAAGGACAGCTGACCGGCCCCGGGACCGCGAGGACGCGCGGGGCGGGCGGCACGGATCAGTGCCGCCCGCCCCGGGGGTTCCGCTCGCTCTGCGGCGTCTGCGGCGTCTGTGGTTTCTGTTATTTCTGTGGCTTCTGCGGCGCCTGTGGTGCTGTGACGGCGTGCCGGTGGCGGTCCGGTGCCGGGTCTCCGCGCGTCACGACTGCGTGATGTAGTTGCTCATGCCCTTGGGGAAGTTCAGTGTGCCCCCGAACTGACCGGCCTGGGTGACGGTGACATCCGTGAAGTGCGCGACCGGGACGTCCAGCGGCGGCTCGTGCTGCGGGTCGAAGACGATCGGTATCAGGCCGAAAAGATTGCCCTCCAGCCGCTCGGTGTACATGGTCACCGTGCCGTTGCGGAAGGTGGAGTTGCTGCCCGGGGCGGCCTGCACGTGGTACCGGAGACCGTCCGGGCCGTGGACGATCTGGTGCAGGTCGCCTATGTCCAGCTTCTCGGCGGTGAACTTCAGCGCCTGCTTGGACTCTCCGCTGGACGTGGTCACATTGACCACCCCGTGGTACTTCAGGCCCCGCAGGGTCAGGTAGGTCGCCTCCAGGTACCAGGGCTCGTCGGCGACCACCACGGCCACATCGGTGCCCGCCACCTGCCGCTCCACCGGGCAGGGGTAGGGGACCTTGCCCTCCGCGTCCGGGGCGAACGGGTCGGCCTCACCGGCCGGCTCGCTCTCCCCGGCCGCCGCCGCGACGGCCTGTTCCGCCGCCCCGGTGGCCGGGTCCTGCTCCCCGCCGTCCGCGGCTCCGTCTGTGGCGTCGTCCGCCGCGCCGTCCGTGGCCGGCTTCCCGGGGAGGGTCTCCGCGGCGGTCTCCGCGGCGCTCCCGGCGGCCGTCCCGGCCGTCCCGGTCTGCCCGGCCTGCTCCGTCCGTTCGTCCTGCCCGTCCTGGCCGTCCTGTGCGGTGGCGGCCTGCTCCTGATCCGCCGGCTGCTCGGCGGTGGCCCCGGTCAGCCCGGCCGAGGTGACCAGGTTCGTCAGGCCGGTGCCCAGGTCCTCCAGGACCTTGCCGACGCCCAGCGGGTCCAGCGGGTTGACGGCCTCGTCCCCCTCGGGCTGCTCCGCGCCGCTCTCACCGTTCTCCGGGGCGGGCGCGGCAGGGCGCTCGGTGTCCGGTTCCGGCTCGGGTCCGGGGTCCGGTTCCGGCTCGGGTTCCGGCTCGGGCCCGGGCTCGGGTTCCGGCTCGGGGTCCGGCTCGGGGTCCGGGCCGGCCTCCGGCGCCGGGTCCTGCCCCGGCCCGTCCTGCTCGGCCTGGTCCTCGGCGGTGTCCGGGACGGCCACGCAGGGCCCGTCCTGGAACGGGTTCTCCGGGTGCTGGTCGGCCTTGGCCAGCGGTGAGGTGAAGCCCATGCCCATGATCACCGCAGAGGGCATCGCCGCCAGCGCGACGGCCTTGCTCACGGGCATGTGCAGCCGCTTTCGCAAGGGTTTGCGTGAGGTGTGCGCAGCCTTGCCCGCCCCGGAGTTCTCCTCACTCGGCACGGTGCTTCCCCTCCGTCTGGTCCGCTGTGGTGGCGGCGCCGTCCGCCGCGGGCGCGTCCTGGGCCGCCGGGTCCCGGTCCGGAGCGCCGAAGCCGAAATCGGCCAGCGCGCTGCCGGTGCCCGGTGCCGTGGCGGCCGACCTGGCCGCCAGTTCCTGCCAGTCCTCGGCCGTCTCCGCCGCCGTGCCGTCCGCGGCGGCGCCGTCCGGCTGGTCGGTGCCCTCGTCCAGGTCATGGGCCTCCAGCTCGGCCTTCCGCTCGCCGGAGACCCAGGCCAGGCTCATCCCGCCGCCGGTGATGCCCATCAGGAAGCCGATCAGGAAGCCCCCGATGTTGGACACCGGGATGGAGACCAGTGACAGCACCAGGGTGGCGATACCGGAAAAGACCCGGGTGGAGGGCTGGAACCACATGGAGAAGCCCAGGGTGATCAGCAGCACGCCGATCACCAGGGAGCCCGCACCCGCGGTGGTGGCGATCCGGATGGTCAGATCGCCCATGCTCAGATTCGCGTACGGGAAGTACAGGATCGGGATTCCTGCCAGGATGGTCCAGAACCCGGCCCAGAAGGGCCGCTGCCCTCTCCAGTGCCGGAAGCCGCGGCGGGCCCGGGTGAGGCGCGAGGGCGGCCCCTCCGCCGCGTCGGCGGTGGTCATCGGTTGGGTGGTGGTGCTCATGGCGCGTGCTCCCTGGGTGCACGGAACGGCGGCAGCGTGCGAGAAGCGCCCGGTGCGGCGGGCGGCGGCCGGCTGGCGGAGAGGACGGCGGACGAGGGGCACCGGACGGGGGCGGACGGGCGGCCCGGCCGTCGGCCGCGGCCACCGGTGCGACCGGCGTCCACGGCCGGGCACGGGCGGCCGTGCGGACGGAGGGCGGGGACGGAGGACGGGGACGGGACGGGCTCTTGAGTGCCGGGCCGCGGGCCCGGACCCCGGACCCCGGGCCCTGCGACGGTGCGGACTCACTGGCCGTCCGGCCCGGAACGGGACGCCGAGGGGCCCCCGTTCCGGGCCTGGATCAGGCCGTCAGTAGCACTGCTTGTCGTTGCCCCTGTGCAGGTTCAGCTTCAGCCCGCTCAGCTTGAAGGTGCCCGCGGTGGTCGCCCACGCGGTCTGCTTGACATCGGTCAGCGTCACCTTGTCGGCCTGCTGGGCGAAGGAGTTCGGGTCGTACTGCCCCGTCGGCTTCGGCCCCTTGGTGGTTCCGCCGGCCGGAACGCCGATGTCGATGTTGGTGAACTCGGCGTTGGCGTCGAGCTGCGCCACATCGATGAACAGGTTCTCGGCCTTGACCGGGTTCTTCGGGTCCGCGCCCGCGCCGAGCCGCAGGGTCACATCGCCGATCGGCGTGGGGACCACCACGGACTGGCAGAGGTTGTAGATCGTGGCGCTGTTGAACGCCGAGACCGCGACCGGCACGTGCTTGCCGTCGGCCGTCGCGTTGACGGTGCCGTACTGCACAAAGCCGTCTTCGTTCACCAGCTTGTCGGTGGTCACCTTGAAGCTCTGACCGGACACTGTGAACGAGGCCGCGAGGGCGCCCTGGGCGAGGCCGACACCTATCGCGGCGGTCGCGGCCACGCTGGGCACCATGACGGCCGCGAAGCGCCGCCATCTGGTGCCGCCACGAGCCTGAGACTCCATGACTTTCCTCCTTAGGGACAACTCCTCCGCACCGCCCGCCCCAGGGGTACCGAAGGACCCGCCCCCGAAGCGCGCGCAGACGGAGAAGCGCGACATCCCGGGCCACCCCCGGGAGACAGCCACGGACCGCACACAGGTACGGCCGCAAAGGAGCGGCCCCGCCCGTCGGCGGAACCCCCTTGACCCGAGGCCGACGCGTGGCTGACGTCGGCTTGGCTGATCGTGCTCGATGTGCGGTCGACAGGCAAGGGGTTCGTTACTAGCGAGTAAGACACGGTGGAATCACCGATGAGACGATAGCGGGCTTTTATACGCTGCGTAGCGGCAATCCCGGACACACTCCTCCGGTCAACCGGGCGCAACAAGCCGGCAACCCCGGCCGCCCCTTACGGAGCGTGACAACGGCCGCGTTTACCAAACTTTGGTAAAGCGCGGCCGATGTGAGCGATCTGTCGGCTTTCCCGCTCAGAAGAGCACTCGGGTGAGCGCGCCACGGGCCGCGGTCACCCGCGGGTCATCGGGGCCGACCACCTCGAACAGCTCCAGCAGATGCATCCGGGCCTTCTCGCGTTCCTCCCCCGCGGACCGGCGCACGGCATCGACCAGCCGGGAGAACGCGTCCGGCACATGCCCGCCGTAGAGGTCGAGATCGGCGGCGGCCATCTGGGCGCCGACATCCTCCGGGCGGTCGGCGGCGTCCCGCCGGACCTTCTCCTGGTCCATGGACCGCACCCGCTCCAGCAGCCTGGCATTGGCCAGGCCGGCCTTGGCCTCGGCATGGCCGGGCTGGTCGGAGAGCACGTTCTCGAAGGCGCGGATCGCCCCGCCCAGATCACCGCTCTCCAGCGCGGAGTACGCGGCCTCCAGCGCCGGATCCATCGGCGGGCCGGGCACGGCGCCCCCGGCGCCCGCCTCCTCGCCGGCCCCGGCACCGGCACCGGCCAGGCCGGTGATGCCGAAGCGCTGCTCGGCGGCGGCGATGAGCTGCTCCAGCACCTGCCGGATCTGTGCCTCGGGCGCGGCGCCCTGGAACAGCGGCAGGGCCTGGCCGGCCACGACCGCGAACACCGCGGGGATGCCCTGCACGCCGAACTGCTGGGCCAGCATGGGGTTGGCGTCGACGTCCACCTTGGCCAGCACGACACGGCCGGCGAGGGCCTCGGTGAGACGCTCCAGCACCGGGCTGAGCTGCTTGCAGGGCTGGCACCATTCCGCCCAGAAGTCGATGACGACCGGGACCTCGGCGCTGCGCTGGAGCACCTCGCTCTCGAAGCTCTGCTCGTCGACGTCGACGATGAGCCGCAGCGCCTCGCCGGCAGGCTGTCCCTGTGCGCCTGCCGGCCCCTGCGACTGCGCCTGGCGGGCGCGTTGCGCGCGGGCCTCGTCGGCCTTGGCCTTGGCCTCGGCCGCCGCCTTCAGTGCGGAGAGGTCCACTACGCCGCTCATGGAGATGTTGCGTGGCTGCATGAGGACCAGTCTCCCCCCTCCGCGGCTCGTTGCGGAACGCATCCCCGGGACAGGCGCCCACCGGGTCCTGCGAGTGCCTGTGCCCTGGGCAGCTTACGCTACGGGCCGTATCGTAAGTCAAGCCCTCGGCGATCTTCATTACTCATGGGTAAGGTTCCGGCCATGTCCCACGTCCCCTCCCACGTCCCCTCCCGTGCCGCCTCACCGTCCGCCCCGTCCGCCCCGCCCGCCGCAGCAGCCCCGTCAGCTCCGTCCGCCGCGCCCGCCGAGCGGCGCACCGGCCGGCCGCGCAGCGCCGCGGCGGACCGGGCGATCGTGGCCGCGACCCGCCGGGCACTGGCCGAACTCGGCTGGTCGGGGCTGACCATGGCGGAAGTGGCGGCCCGCGCCAAAGTGGCCAAGACCACGCTGTACCGGCGCTGGCCGGGCAAGAACGAACTCGTGGTGGACAGCCTGGCGGCGGTCTTCGACGAGCAGCTGGAGCTGCCGGACAGCGGCAGCCTGGCCGCCGATCTGTCGGGCGTGGTCCGCAGCTTCGCCGCGCTGCTGGAGCTGCCGGAGATCCGCACCGCGCTGATGGCCGTGGTCACCGAGGCGACCCGGGACGAGGCACTGCGCGCCCGGATCCGGGCGGCGATCGTGGACCGGCAGAAGGCGCTGGTGCTGCTCGGCCGCTCGCGCGCGCAGGCGCGCGGCGAGCTCCCGCCGGAGCCGGACCCGCAGGCCGCCGCGCGCAGCGCGGACCTGATCTTCGATGTGATCGCCGGCACCGTGGTGCACCGCACGCTGGTGAGCAACGAGCCGGTGGACGCCGGCTGGGCCGCCGACTTCGCCCACCTGCTCCTCACCGGCCTGGCCTCCCCCGCGGCCCGCTGACCGCCGCTCCCGTTCCCGCCCGGGAGGCGGTCCGCAACGGTGCGGCGGTCCCGTCGGCCTCGCTCAGAAGCCGGGGGGCTCGGTGTACGTGCCCCACTCGGCGCGGAGTGCGTCGCAGATCTCGCCCAGGGTGGCCTCGGCGCGCACCGCGGCCAGCATCGGCTCGATCATGTTGGCGCCCTCCCGGGCGGCGGCGAGCATGCCGTCCAGCGCGGCACGCACCGCGGCGTCGTCCCGCCGCCCGCGGCGCTCGGCCAGCAGCCGGACCTGCTCGCGTTCGACCTCGTGGCTGATCCGCAGAATCTCCAGATCCCGGGTGACCGAGCCGTGGTGCACGTTGACGCCGACGATCTTCTTCTCGCCCTTCTCCAGCGCCCGCTGGTAGCGGAACGCGGACTCGGCGATCTCGCCGGTGAACCAGCCGTCCTCGATGCCCTGGAGCAGCCCGGAGGTCATCGGCCCGATCGGGTGCGGGCCGTCCGGCACCGCGCGCCGGCCGCGCTCCCTTATCCGCTCGAAGATCTTCTCGGCCTCGGCCTCGATCCGGTCGGTGAGCTGCTCGATGTACCAGGAGCCGCCGAGCGGGTCGGCGACATTGGTGACCCCGGTCTCCTCCATGATCACCTGCTGGGTGCGCAGCGCGATCTCCGCGGCCTGCTCGCTGGGCAGCGCCAGGGTCTCGTCCAGCGCGTTGGTGTGCAGCGAGTTGGTGCCGCCCAGCACCGCCGAGAGCGCCTCCAGGGCGGTGCGCACCACGTTGTTGTAGGGCTGCTGGGCGGTGAGCGAGACCCCGGCGGTCTGCGTGTGGAAGCGCAGCCACTGCGCCTTCTCGCTGGTCGCGCCGTAGACGTCGCGCATCCAGCGGGCCCAGATCCGGCGCGCGGCGCGGAACTTGGCGATCTCCTCGAAGAAGTCGATGTGCGCGTCGAAGAAGAAAGACAGACCCGGCGCGAAGGTGTTGACGTCCAGGCCGCGGGAGAGGCCCAGCTCCACGTAGCCGAAGCCGTCGGCCAGGGTGTAGGCCAGCTCCTGGGCGGCGGTGGCCCCGGCCTCCCGGATGTGGTAGCCGGAGACGGAGAGCGGCTTGTAGGCCGGAATGCGCTCGGCGCAGAACTCCATCAGGTCACCGATCAGCCGCAGATGCGGCTCGGGCGGGAACAGCCACTCCTTCTGGGCGATGTACTCCTTGAAGATGTCGGTCTGCAGGGTGCCGTTGAGCACGGCCGGGTCCACGCCTTGGCGCTCGGCGGCCACCAGGTACATGCAGAACACCGGGACGGCCGGGCCGGAGATGGTCATGGAGGTGGTGACCTCGCCCAGCGGGATGCCGCGGAAGAGAACCTCCATGTCGGCGGCGGAGTCCACGGCCACACCGCAGTGGCCCACCTCGCCCAGCGAGCGCGGGTCGTCGGAGTCGCGGCCCATCAGGGTGGGCATGTCGAAGGCCACCGAGAGGCCGCCGCCGCCCGCGTCCAGGATCATCCGGTAGCGCTCATTGGTCTGCTCGGCGTTGCCGAAGCCGGCGAACTGGCGGATGGTCCAGGTCCGGCCGCGGTAGCCGGTGGGGTACAGGCCGCGGGTGAAGGGGAACTCCCCGGGCCAGCCGATGCGCTCGAAGCCCTGGTACGCATCGCCCGGACGGGGGCCGTAGACCGGCTCCAGCTCGGTACCGGAGAGGGTGGTGAAGTCGGCGTCCCGGGTGCGGGACGCGTCGAACCGGGCCTGCCAGCGGCGGCGGCCCTCGGCGATGGCCTCCGGGCTGCCGGGCGCGGCGGCGCCGGGGTTGCCGGCGGCGGCGTCCGGGGCCGCGGAGCGGTCGGCTGCGTCGGGGTGCTTGGCATCCATGCACGCCAATTTACTCGGACGTCCAAGCAATTACTAGGACATCCGAGTAAACCCTCGTGAACCGTGTTCCCCGGGGTGGGCTCAGCCGCGGGCCGACGTGGTGCCGGGCGCGGACTCGGCCGCCCGACCGGCGCCCGAGGTCTGCCCCGGCACCTCCGGGCGCTCCAGCAGCGGCGTGATCTCCCGGGTGATCCGCCGCTCCACGAAGAAGGCCACGAACGGCACGGTGCCGGACAGCAGCACGCCGATCAGCTTGCCGAACGGCCAGCGGGCCTTCTGCCCGAGGTCGAAGGCGACGATCAGATAGAGGATGTAGAGCAGGCCGTGGGCCTGCGAGACCACGAAGGTCAGATCCTCGCCGGTGTCGAATCCGTACTTGAACACCATGCAGGTGCACAGCACCAGGAGCATGACGGCGGTCACATAGGCCATCACGCGGTAGCGGGTCAGGACGCTCGGCTTCATGGGCACGAGCGTATCCGCCCGTTTCGGGCGTTCTTCACCCGCCCCGCCCGGCGCGGGCGGCTCACTCCTCGCGGAAGTCCCCGGCGGCCAGCCGCAGCGGACGCAGCAGCGCGAAGATCTCCCCGCACTCCTCGTCGTCATAGGCGCCCAGGCCGAACTCCATCGCCATCAGGTCGTGGGTGGCGGCGTCGCAGATCTCCCGGCCCCGGTCGGTGATCACGGCCAGCGTGCCGCGCCCGTCGTTGGGGTTGGGCCGCTTGATGACCAGGCCCGCCCTGGCCAGCCGGTCCACGGTGTTGGTCACCGACGTCGGGTGCACCATCAGCCGCTCACCTATCTTGGACATCGGCAGCTCGCCCTTCTTGCTGAAGGTGAGCAGCACCAGCGCCTCGTAGCGGGCGAAGGTCAGCCCGTACGGCTTGACCACCGCGTCCACCTCGGCGAGCAGGATCTGGTGGGCACGCATGATGGAGGTGATCGCCTCCATGGCGGGCGACGGTCCCCAGCGTCCCTTCCACGACTCCCCGGCACGGGCGATCGGATCGAAGGACAGGCTCAGCGGTTTGGGCACGGCCTCGACCCTACCGGGCGTGTCGATCACCCGTAAGGCTGTCTCAGCGGGCGGCCGGGATACTTCGCGGGGGTGAGCGGTCAGCCCTCCGGAACCGAGCCGCCCGCCGACCCGCCGCCGGTGGTGGTGGACGGCAGTTCCTCGTCCCCGGCGCCGGCCGCGGTGCCGCCGCAGCGGCCGTCCCGGGAGGCACCGGTGCCGTCCGCCTGCTCCCCCGTTCCCTCGCTCACCAGGGTGACCAGGCACTCCGCGGTGAGCGTGTAGTGCTTCTGCGCAGGCCCGGTCTCGTACAGCCGGGCCATCTCCTCGCCCACCTGCCCGGCGGAGGGGAAGGGCGTGGTGATCATCCGCACCAGCAGGACCAGGTTCGCCCTGCGGGCCACGAACAGGTACGATCCCGCGGCCCGGCGCCCGCCCTCGGCGGCGACCTGGTCGTAGACGGTCAGCTCCACCTCGGTGCCCGCCGTCGCGTGCACCGCCGCCTCGGCCGCGGCGTCCGGGGTCAGCAGTCCGCACGCGCGCGCGGGCTCGTGCAGCGACTCGGTGTAGGCGGCGGCATACTCGGCGGCGGGGAAGGACACCACCCAGAACTGGGCGGCGGCCACGTCCCCGCCGGCGAAGTTGCTCACCTGCGCGGGGAGATCCGGGTACTGGCCGAACACGCCGCTGTCGCAGTCCACGTTCTGCAGGTCGCGCAGCCGGTGATAGACGGTTTCGTCCGGCACCTCCCGCCAGGCCAGCGCGTCGCTCCAGGGCAGCGCGGAGGGCGGCAGGAGGAGACCCGACCCGTCGTGGGCGTCCTCGCCCGGCGGGTCGGTGCCGTCCCCGGACTCGGGCCCGGGGCTCGGGGTCTTCCCGGTGCGGGCGTCGGGCGTCCCGGTCGCGGCGGGCGGCACCGGGTCCCGGTCGGGCATCAGGGAGCCGTCCTGCCCGCCGCCGCCCAGCAGCCAGCCGCCCAGGGCGAGCGCGGTCACCACCCCGACCGAGCCGGCCACGGCACCCGCACGGCGGCGGGCGCGGCGCCGCTCACCGCGGCGGCGCACCGCCTCCGGCGGGG
>NZ_WTLH01000310.1 GCF_011421595.1 Streptomyces sp. YIM 98790
GGACGTACCGGACGAGCCCGCCGCGGAGGACTGGGCGGCGCGCAGCGTACGCGCCGGTGCGGCGGCCGCCCCCGCCCGCCCGGACGCCGCCGGGGACGCCGCCGAGGAGGCGGGCCGGCCTCCGGGCCGCAGCGCACGCCGCCCGGAAGCCGGATGAGCGCGCCACCGGACCCGGGCCCGCCCCCTGCCCCGCCGCCACCGCCCCGCGGGCCCCGGCCCCGCTCCGTGCCCGCCCGAACCATCCGCCGGAGACTCCCGTGGAGCTGACCCTGACCACCGCCGACCCGCAGGGTCGGCGGACGGATCACCTGGTGGAGGTGGCGCCCGGTGCCACCGTCGCCGCCCTCGCCGCCGCGCTGACCGGCGGCGGCGAGGACACCCCGGCCCCGGCGCCGCCGCCCGCGCTCTACCTCGGCGACCGCCCGCTGCACCCCGGCCTCCGCGTCGCCGGAAGCGGCATCCGCGAGGGCACCCTGCTCGGCCTCGGCGCCCCCGTCCCGTCCTCCGCGCCGGCCCCCGCCTGGTCGCCGCCCCCGTCGGACCCGGCGCTGGTGGAGATCCGGCACGTCTCCGGACCCGGCTCCGGCACGGTCTGGCGGCTCGGCCCCGGCTGCCACGAGGCGGGCACCGACCGCGGCTGCGCGCTGCGCCTGACCGGCGGCGGCGCACCGGCCTCGGGCGTGTGGATCACCGTCCGCACCGACGGCACCGTCACCCACCGGCTGCCCGAGGACGCCGACCCCGCCCGCTGCGGCCTGCGCAGCCTCACCCCGCCGCCCCCGGTGGACCCGGAGACCGGCACCCCGCTCACCGACGAGGAGCCCGCCGGCCCGGTGGACGGCGGTCCCGGCGGCCACACCCCCGAGCCCGCCGCGCCCGGCCCCGACGGCCTGCCGGTGCGCCCCCCGCTGCCGCCGGCCGGCCACCTGCCGCCGCCGGACGACGGCTCCGAGCCCTGGCCGCCGTACGCCGATCTGGCCCTCGGCGACCACCTGCTGCGGTTCGGCCCGCCCAGCGAACCGGACGCCGCCGTCACCCCCTCGGCCGACGGCACCGCCCTGGAGTACAACCGGCCCCCGCGCATCGCACCGCACCTGGACGCCGAGTCGCTGCGCATGCCCGGCCCGCCCGCCCGTCACCGCGGCCGGGCGTTCCCGCTGATGATGGTGATGGCCCCGCTGGTCATGGGAATGATCATGATCAGCCTGTTCCGCAGCTTCTACTTCCTGGTCTTCATCTTCTTCACCCCGCTGATGGCGCTCGGCAACTGGGTCACCGGCCGGCGCAGCGGGCGCCGCGCGCACGCCGAGGCACTGCGCGTCTTCCGGCTGCGCCGTGCCGCGCTGGAGCGGGAGATGCGCCAGGCCACGGTCGAGGAGCGGCGGCTGCGCAACCTCACCTTCCCCGACCCGGCGACCGTGCTGCTCACCGCGGCCGGCCCCGGCCGGCTGCTGTGGCAGCGCCGCCGCCACGACCCCGACCATCTCGCGATCCGGCTGGGCACCCTGACCCGCCCCTCCCTGAAGCGCATCAACGACCAGGCGCGGGAGAGCAACCACCAGCAGGTGCACTGGCGGCTGGCCGACGTGCCCTGGGCGCTGGAGCTGGCCGAGTGCGGGGTCGCCGGCCTCACCGGGCCCGACGACACCCACCGCGCCGTCGCCCGCTGGGCCGTCGCCCAGAGCGCGGTCCTGCACAGCCCGCGCGATCTGCGCATCGTCGTGCTGACCTCGGACGGGCATGCCGGCGACTGGGGCTGGCTGCACTGGCTGCCACACCTGCGGACCGGCGTCCGGCCCGCCGGGGGCCGGGGCGCGTCCGGCGGGCCGGCGGTGCAGGTGGGCAACGACCCGGAGTCCACCGCCCACCGCGTCAGCGAGCTGCTGGCCGGCATCAAGGCCCGCACCGCGTCCCGCTCCTCCGCGATGGGCGCCGCGCTGCACCGGGAACCGGACGTGCTGGTGATCCTGGACGGCGCCCGCCGGCTGCGCGACGTGCCCGGCGTGGTGGAGATCCTCACCACCGGACCCGCGGTGCGGATCTTCAGCCTCTGCCTGGACGAGAGCGAGCGGCTGCTGCCCGAGGAGTGCACCGCCGTGCTGACCGCCGCCGGCGGCCGGATCACCGCACGGGTCACCGGCGCGCCCGCCGTCGAGGGCATCCGGGCCGATCTGGTCACGCCCGCGTGGTGCGAGGAGGTGGCCCGCGCCCTGGCACCGGTCCGGGACGTCACCACCGACGGCGAGCCGGGCCTGCCGGCCGAGGTGCGGCTGCTGCCGCTGATCGGGCAGGAGCCGCCCGACGCGCAGGCCCTGGTCCGCGCCTGGCGCCGCCGCCCGGCGGACACCTCCTTCGTGCTCGGCACCGGCTACGAGGGCCCGCTCCGCCTGGACCTGGTGCGGGACGGCCCGCACGGCCTGGTGGGCGGCACCACCGGCGCCGGCAAGTCCGAACTCCTCCAGACCATGATCGCCTCACTCGCCGCCGCCAACCGGCCGGACGAACTCACCTTCGTGCTCGTCGACTACAAGGGCGGCAGCGCCTTCCGGGAGTGCGCGGGGCTGCCCCACACCCTGGGCATGATCACCGATCTGGACGGGCATCTGGTCGAGCGGGCGCTCGCCTCGCTCGGCGCCGAACTCCGCCGCCGGGAGCGGGTGCTGGCGGACGCCGAGGCCAAGGACCACGCCGAGTACCGGGCCCGGCGGGCGCGCGACCCGCGACTGCCCGCACTGCCCCGGCTGCTCATCGTCATCGACGAGTTCGCCACCCTGGTGCGGGAACTGCCCTCCTTCGTGCCGGGCCTGATCGNACCCTGGTGCGGGAACTGCCCTCCTTCGTGCCGGGCCTGATCGGACTGGCGCAGCGCGGCCGGTCCCTCGGCCTGCACCTGGTGCTCGCCACCCAGCGGCCGGGCGGCTCCGTCAGCACCGAGATCAAGGCCAACACCAACTTGCGGATCTCCCTGCGGGTCACCGACCGCTCGGAGAGCCAGGACATCATCGACGCCCCCGACGCGGTGAACATCTCGCCGGCGACGCCCGGCCGCGCCCTGGTGCGGTCCGGCTCGGCGGCACCGGTGCCGTTCCAGTCGGCCTGGGCGGGCGGGGAAAGGCCGGCCCCCGGAGCCCCGGACGGCGGGCCCGTCGCGGAGGGCGCGGCCGGCGGCGCACCGCCCGGCACCGTGCGGCCGGTCCGCAGCGTCCCCCTGACCTGGCAGGGCCTGGGCCGGCCCGCCACCTTCCGCTTCCCCGACGGCCCCGGCGATTCCGACGGCCCCGGCGGTCCGGACGGCCCCGCGGAAGCCGGCGCACCGGCCGGCGGCGGCACCGCGGCGGACGACGACCCGCCGACCGACCTGCGGGTCCTGGTCGCCGCCGTGCGGGAGGCGGCGGCGATGCTGCCGGACTGCCCGCCGCAGCCCAGTCCCTGGCTGCCGCCGCTGGAGGAGGTGCTCCCGCTGGACGCACTGCCGGCCGCGCCGCCGCCCCGCCCCGGCTCGCTGCCGCCGGTGCCCTACGGCCTGATCGACCTGCCCGAGTTCCAGGACCGGCGGCTCGCCACCCTGGACTTCGACAGCTTCGGGCACCTGTACGTGATCGGCGCCCCGCGCTCGGGCCGCACCCAGGTGCTGCGCACCCTCGCCGGATCCGCCGCCCGGGAGATCTCCTGCGCCGATCTCCACATCCACGCGATCGACGCGGCCGGCGGCGGCCTGCTGCCGCTGGAATCGCTGCCGCACTGCGGCGCGGTGGTCTCCCGGCACGACACCGAGCGCCTGGAGCGGCTGCTGACCCGGCTCTCCGCGGAACTCACCGAACGGCAGCGGCGGATGGCCGCCCGCGGCTGTGCCGCCCTCGGCGAACTGCGGGCCGCCCTGCCGCCCGCCGAACGCCCCGCGCACCTGCTGCTCCTCATCGACGGCTGGGACGCGCTCAGCGCGATGCTCGACGACTACGACGGCGGCCGGCTCTACGCCGAGGTGGTGCGGCTGCTGCGGGAGGGCGTCGCGGCGGGCGTCCACGTCGTCGCCACCTCCGAGCGGCTGCTGCTGGGCGGCCGGCTCGCCGCCCACAACGACCGGCGGCTGGTGCTGCGGCAGTCGGACCGCGGCGACTACCAGCTCGCCGGGATGACACGCGGCCAGGTGCCGGCCCGTATCCCGCCGGGCCGCGGCTGGCACGCGCCGAGCGGCGTGGAGGTGCAGATCGCCCTGCTGCCCGTCCCCGCGCCGGCCGGCGGCACCGCCGGCCGGGAGGGCGGTCCCGGGGACCCGCCGGGGGAGCGGGGTCCCG
>NZ_WTLH01000311.1 GCF_011421595.1 Streptomyces sp. YIM 98790
CGGCGGCGGGCTGCGGCGCGGGCGCCGGCTCCGCCACCGTGGCCGCCTCGGCGGCGGCCGGGGCGCCGGTGCCGTCGTCGATCACGGCCAGCTCGGCGCCGACCTCGACCGTCTCGTCCTCGGCGACCTTGATGGAGACCAGCACGCCCCCGGCCGGGGCCGGGATCTCGGTGTCGACCTTGTCGGTGGAGACTTCGAGCAGCGGCTCGTCGGCCTCGACCCGCTCCCCCTCGGCCTTCAGCCAGCGGGTGACGGTGCCCTCGGACACGCTCTCTCCGAGCGCCGGAAGGGTTACGGAAACCGCCATGGTTTCAGGTGCTCCTTACAAAATGCGGTTGGTGGTNACACGCTCTCTCCGAGCGCCGGAAGGGTTACGGAAACCGCCATGGTTTCAGGTGCTCCTTACAAAATGCGGTTGGTGGTGCGCTCCGGGTGAACAGGTTCGATCAGTCGTGAGCGTGCAGCGGCTTCCCGGCCAGCGCGAGATGCGCCTCGCCGAGTGCCTCGGTCTGGGTCGGGTGGGCGTGGATGAGCTGCGCGACCTCGGCCGGCAGCGCCTCCCAGTTGTAGATCAACTGTGCCTCGCCGACCTGCTCACCCATGCGGTCGCCGACCATGTGCACACCGACCACCGCGCCGTCGCGGACCTGGACGAGCTTCACCTCGCCCTGAGTCTTGAGGATCTTGCTCTTGCCGTTGCCGGCCAGGTTGTACTTCAGGGTGACGACCTTGTCCGCACCGTACAGTTCCTTGGCCTTGGCCTCGGTCAGGCCGACCGAGGCGACCTCCGGGTGGCTGTAGGTCACCCGGGGCACGCCGTTGTAGTCGATCGGCACCGGGTTGAGACCGGCCAGCCGCTCGGCGACCAGGATGCCCTCGGCAAAGCCCACGTGCGCGAGCTGGAGCGTCGGGATCAGGTCGCCCACGGCGGAGATGGTGGGCACATTGGTCCGGCAGTACTCGTCGGCCAGGACGTAGCCGCGCTCCATGGCGACTCCGGCCTCCTCGTAGCCCAGTCCCTGGGAGACCGGGCCGCGGCCGATGGCGACGAGCAGCAGCTCGGCCTCGAACGTCTTGCCGTCGGCCAGGGTGACCTGCACCCCGTCCTCGGTGTAGGCGGCCTTCTCGAAGAAGGTGCCGAGGTTGAACTTGATGCCCCGGCGGCGGAAGGCCCGCTCCAGCAGCTTGGAGCTGTCCTCGTCCTCCAGCGGCACCAGGTGCGGCAGACCCTCGATGATGGTCACCTCGGTGCCGAAGGACTTCCAGGCGGAGGCGAATTCGCAGCCGATCACGCCACCGCCGAGGATGATGGCCGACTTCGGCACCCGGTCCAGGTAGAGCGCGTGGTCGGAGGTGATGATCCGCCGGCCGTCGATGACCAGGCCGGGCAGGCTGCGTGGTACGGAACCGGTGGCCAGCAGCACATGGCGGCCGGTGTAGCGCTGGCCGTTCACGTCCACGGAGGTGGGGGAGGAGAGCCGTCCCTCGCCCTCCACATAGGTGACCTTGCGGGAGGCGATCAGGCCCTGCAGGCCCTTGTACAGGCCGGCGACCACGCCGTCCTTGTACTTGTTCAGCGCGGCCACGTCGATGCCCTCGAAAGTGGCCCGGACGCCGAACTCGGCGCTCTCCCGGGCCTGGTCCGCGACCTCACCCGCGTGCAGCAGGGCCTTCGTGGGGATGCAGCCGCGATGCAGACAGGTGCCGCCCACCTTGTCCTTCTCGATGAGGGCAACATCCAGGCCAAGCTGGGAAGCGCGCAGGGCCGCGGCGTAGCCACCGCTGCCGCCACCGAGGATCACTAGGTCGAAAACGGTGCTGGCGTCGTTCGCCACGTCACGTCCTCCATGCATGGGGTACGCCGGTGCCGGTCACCGCTGACCGGCCGGCGGGTGTTGTGCGCCGCTGGTGCGCGGCTTGTCATGGCTCGCTCGGTCGTGAGCCGGGCCCTGTCCTGCCGGTAGACCATCTTCGCACTTGTGCCCCCGTGATGAGACGCGGGGCCGGGGGATGAGACACGTCGATATCCGGTCAGAACGGAAATCCCGGACGGGGGCCGCCGCGTTTCGCAGCGGCAGCAGAGAGCTACTTGCTGGTACGCCCCGCGGGTTGCGGCACGGGCGCCGCCCGCCCGGCGCGGGCGGGCGGACGGTCCGCGCGCGCCGCCCGCGCCGGTCCCGGACCGTCACCCGCCCGGCCGGTCCGCGGACCGGCGCGGCACCCGCCGGCCCGCGGACGGTCAGCCCTCCAGGGCGCCGTCCGCCACCCGCTCGGCCAGCCGCACCAGGGTGCGCACCGACGAGCCGGTGCCGCCCTTCGGGGTGTAGCCGAACGCACCGCCCTCGTTGAACGCCGGGCCGGCGATGTCCAGGTGCGCCCACGGCACGCCCTCGGCCACGAACTCCTTCAGGAACAGGCCGGCCGACAGGCCGCCGCCCATCCGGTCGCCCACATTGGCCACGTCCGCGACCGTGGACTTCATGCCGTCCAGCAGCTCCTGCGGGAGCGGCAGCGGCCAGGACTGCTCCCCGGCCTGCTCGGCACTGCTGTGCACCAGATCGCGGAAGGCGTCGTCGTTGGCCATCACGCCGAAGATGCGCTTGCCCAGTGCCACGATCATCGCGCCGGTCAGGGTGGCCACGTCGACCACCGCGTCCGGGGACTCCTCGCAGGCCCGGGTCAGGGCATCGGCCATCACCAGCCGGCCCTCGGCATCGGTGTTGAGCACCTCCACCGTCTTGCCGCTGTACATGGAGAGCACGTCGCCCGGCCGGGTGGCGGAGCCGGAGGGCATGTTCTCGGCGAGCGCCAGCCAGCCGGTGACGTTCACCGGCAGCCCGAGCCGGGCCACGGCCAGCACGGTGACGAACACCGCCGCGGCGCCGGCCATGTCGCACTTCATGGTCTCGTTGGAGCCGGACGGCTTCAGGGAGATGCCGCCCGAGTCATAGGTGATGCCCTTGCCGATCAGGGCCAGGGTCCGGTCCGCCTTGGGATGGGTGTAGCCCAGGCGGACCAGGCGGGGCGGGCTCGCCGAGCCCTGGCCCACACCGAGGATGCCGCCGTAGCCGCCCTTGGCCAGCGCCTGCTCGTCCAGCACCTCCGCCTTCACGCCGTGCTCCTTGGCCGCGGCCTGGGCGGTGGCCGCGAAACCGGCCGGATTCAGGGCGTTCGGCGGGGTGTTGACCAGGTCGCGGGCGCGGGCCACCTCCTCGCCGAGCACGCCGGCGCGCTCGGCGGCGGCGCGCTGCGCCGGATCGGCCGGGTCGGCGTCGAGCACGGTGAACCCGGCCGGCGGCGCGCTCTCCCGGTCGCCGTTCTCCGGCTGCGGGTCCTTCCTGCCGTTCTTGCCGTTCCTGCCCGGCTTGGTCTTCCGGCCGCGGAAGTCGGTGAAGGCGTAGGCGCCGAGCAGTGCGCCCTCGGCCACGGCGGCGAGCGAGGCGGCGTCACCGGCCGGCAGCGCCAGGGCGACGTGGCCGGTGCCGCTCAGCGCGCGGGCGGCGGCGCCGGCGGCGCGGCGCAGTGTCTCGGGTGCGAAGGCCGTGCCCTCCCCGGGCGCTGTGCCGAGACCCACGGCGAGCACCAGCGGTGCGGCCAGGCCGTCCGCCGGAGCGGGAAGCTTGGTGATCTCGTCCTCGCCGCCCTTGGCACCCAGGGTGCCCAGGACGGAGGCCAGCCTGCCGCCGAAGGCGGCGTCGACCGCTGCCGCCGCCGGGGAGCCGGAGGCGAGCGCGGGGCCGTTCTCGCCCTTGGCAATGCCGATGACCACGGCGTCCGCGCGCACCGCGGCGACGGGGGTGTTGCTGAGGGTCAGTGCACTCACGGTGTAGGAAATCCTGTTCTGTTGTGGTGTGTCCGCGGCCCGTGGTCGGCGCCGGTGTCGGCGAGGCCGCGCGGAAGGGTCCTTCGGAGCCTACGCCCGCCCTCCCGGGCCGCCCCCGACCGGCCCGCGCCCGACACGCCCCGCCGTGCACTCCGCCGCGGCACCCCGGGACGAGCCGCGCCGCTGCCCGGCGGGCGGGGTCAGGAGTGGATGCCGAGGGTCAGGGCGAGAAGGGTGAGGGTGGCGGCGGTCTCGGCGAGGGCGCCGAGCACATCCCCGGTCACGCCGCCCAGCCGGCGGCGGCAGTGCCACAGCAGGGCCTCGGCCGCGCACAGCCCCAGCACCACCGCGCTCGCCCCGGCGACCGCGCCCAGGCCCGGGGACGGCCGGGCGGCCGCC
>NZ_WTLH01000312.1 GCF_011421595.1 Streptomyces sp. YIM 98790
GGCGGGCGCGGCCGGCGCGGCCGGCACGGCGGGCGTGCCCGGCACGGCGGGCGTGTCCGGCACGGTACCGGCCGGGGGCCGGGGGAGGCCCCTGACGAAGTGCAGGAAGAAGGGAAGCTGCAGCAGCACCATCAGGGCCCCGCCGACGGCCACCCCGGCCGCTGCCGCGCGCACCCCCCACGCACCGTGCAGCGCCAGTGCGGTGACCACGATTCCCAGGTTGTAGACCACATAGATGGCGGCGGGCGGGGCGAAGCAGCGATGGGCCCGCAGCACAGCGCTGAGATAGCCGGAGAGGCCGAAGGTGACGGCGGTCAGCGCGGTCAGCCGGGTGCAGTCCGCGGCCAGCGCCGGATCGGCGATGCCCGGCGCCAGTACCCGCACCACCAGCGGGGCGCACAGTGCCGGCAGCGCCGCCGCCGCGACCAGCACCAGCAGCAGCCGGGGCAGCGTGGCGGCCAGCAGGGCCCGCACCGGATCGGCGCCGCCGCGGCCCGGCACCCCCGCCGCCCGGCGGGCCAGCGCCACGCTGAAGGCCGGCACCAGCAGCAGCGCCATGCCGTCCTCGATCAGCAGCGTGGCGGCCACCTCCGGCAGGGTCCAGGCGACCAGGAAGGCGTCCGTTTCACCGCCCGCCCCGTACAGGTGGGCCACCGTCTGGTCGCGCAGCAGCCCGCACAGCGCGCCGGCGGCCATGAGCACCCCCGTCACCGCCGCCGCCCGGGCCACGAACCGCTCCCCCGCCGGCCGGTCCGCGGCCTGCGGGGCCTTCGTGTCCGCCGCCGCCGCGCGGTCCGGGTGCACGGGCGGAGCCGCCGGGGCGGTCATGACGGCGCTCCCTGGGCGGCACGGACCACGGCCGGGCGGCGCGGCGACGGCGCGGGGCGGCCGGCCGCCCCGGCACCGGACCCGGCACCGGACCCGGACGGCCCGCCGGAGTCCGCGAGAGCGGCCGGGGAGAACGCCCACCAGGCGGCCAGCCCGAGAATCACCGCGGTCAGCACCGTGGTGGGCCCGCCGATGTCGCCGTAGACGAAGCCGACGAGCTGCCACACCAGCAGCCCGGTGGCGATCAGCCCGGCCGCCGGAGCCCGGCCGCCCTCCGCCCGGCGCGACGCCCGCAGCCGGGCCAGGCATCCGGCCAGCAGTGCCGCCCAGCCGCCCAGCAGTCCGGCCGCGCCGATCAGCCCCTGCTCGCTCAGCACCAGCAGATACATGTTGTGCGGGGAGAGCAGCGGTTCGCGCCGGAACTCCCGGCCCGCGCCCGCCGTGTCGCTGCCCGAGGAGAGCGCCACCGGGGCGTGCGCGTCCCGGTACGCCGGGTACTGCCTGGGCCCGACGCCCGTCCAGGGCTCGGCACGCCACATCGACAACGCCGCCGACCACATGGCGTACCGGTCGACCACCGACTGGTCGGGCGTGCCGCCCGTCACCTGGCCGATGCTGGTCAGCCGGTCCGTGATCCGGTCCCCGGCCAGCGCGCCCGCCCCGCCGGCCAGCAGCAGCCCGCCGCACACCAGCGCCGCCACGGTGCGCCGCCGCGGGCGGAGCCCGGCCAGCGCGGTCACCGTCACCACCGCGACCGCGGTGGCGATCCACGCGCCGCGGCTGAACGACACCGCCAGCGGCACCGCCAGCACCGCCGCGCAGCCCAGCCACAGCAGCCGCCACGGCCGCGCCCGGCGGTCCCGGACCGCGGCCAGGCCCAGGCAGAGCGCGACGAGCAGGCCGCAGGAGACCACCGTGGACATGCCCATCACGTGCAGCGGCCCGAAGGTGCCGACCGCGCGGATGTGCTCCCCGTTGTACGAGGCGCCGGTGCGGGTCAGGTACTGGACCACGCCCACCGCGCCCTGGGCCAGCGACAGCGCCACCACGGCCACCGCCACCGCGTGCGCCTCCCGCCGCCCGCGCAGCAGCAGCGCCAGCGACAGCGGCACCAGCACGAAGACCTGCAGGCAGCGGGCGTAGCCGGTGAGGCTGCCGGCCGGGTCCGCGGACGCCGCGGTCGCCACCGCCAGTCCCAGCAGCGGCGCCGCGAACACCACGACCGCGGCGGGCGGCAGCTCCGGCCCCGCACCGTGCCCCGTGACGTGCCACGCGCCGCGCCCCGTGGCGCGCCCGCTCCCGCGTGCGGTCCGGGACCGGATCAGCAGCGCGCCCGCGCAGACCACGACCAGCAGCAGCGACGCGGCATCCGCCGCCACCACCCGCGGCGCGCCGCCGACACCGATGTCCTCGCTCCCGCCGGCCACCGGCAGGGCCCCGCCGTCCGGCAGCGCCAGCAGCAGCACCGTGGCGGCCGCCGGGGCCACCGGCCACCACCGGGCCGCCGCGGTGCCCGCCCGGGGCGCCCACCACCACACCGCCAGCAGCAGCACCAGGCCGGGCACGGGCAGCCGGTCCAGGGCCCGGCGGCCGAGTGCCCGGAGCGCCGCCCGGCAGACCGCCCGCATGTCAGCTCCCCCCGAGCCGGAAGCAGGCGGTGGTGGTGCGCAGCATGATCCGCACGTCCTGCCAGAGCGACCAGGTGTCGATGTAGTGGTTGTCGAAACGCGCCCGGTCGTCGATGGAGGTGTCCCCGCGCAGACCGCTGACCTGTGCCAGTCCGGTAAGCCCGGCCGGCATCCGGAGCCGCTGCGCGTAGCCGGGGCAGGTCTCGCCGAACCGGGCGGCGAAGTAGGGGCGTTCGGGCCGCGGACCGACCAGGCTCATGTCGCCGCGCAGCACGTTCCACAGCTGCGGCAGCTCGTCCAGGGAGGTGCGGCGCAGCAGGCGGCCCACCGTGCTCATCCGGCCGTCTCCGGAGACGGTCCAGCGGGTCGCCGACTCGGCCTCGTCGGCCGGGCGCAGGGTGCGGAACTTCAGGATGACGAACGGCCGTCCGTCCTGGCCGAGCCGCTCCTGACGGAAGATCACCCCGGGGCCGTCGGCGATCCGTACCGCGGCGGCGCAGGCGGCCAGCAGCGGAGCGGCCAGCAGCAGGGCGAGCGCGGCGAGCGCGACGTCCAGCGCCCGCTTGGCCACCCGGGCGGCGCGGCGCCGGGGCGGTGGCTCCAGACGGCGGCAGGCGAAGCCCCAGAGGTGGTCGCGGGGACGGGCGCCCTGCCAGGAGGCGGCCGGGGAGGACGGGGCCGCGGCGGCCGGTCCGACGGTGCCGGCCGGTCCGGGGTCGACCAGCCAGACGGTGCAGCCCTGTTCCCAGAACAGCCGGACCAGCGCGGCGTCCCGCGGGCGTTCCGGGACCCGGGTGAAGAAGGCGTCCCGCACCGCCTCACCGGCCACCGCACGGGCCACCTGACGGGGTGTGGTCAGCAGCGGCAGCGGCGGGGCGTCCCCGCTGTCACCGGCGGCGGAGGACGAGGCCGACGGAACCGGCGGAGCCGGCTGCCGGGCCGGCGGCGCGGAGCCGGAGCCCGGGGCGGGGCCGGGCGCGACGAGGGCGACCGGCCGCAGCCCGTACTCGGGGTGGCGGTGCAGGGCGGCGGCGATCCTCCGGCCCGCCGCACCGGAGCCGACCACCAGCACCGATCCGGGACGGCGGCGGGCCAGCCGCCGGCGGGCGCCGTGCACGACGCCGCGGGCGGCGCAGGCGGCCAGCGGCTGGCCGGAGATCAGGGTGAGCAGGGTGGACCAGCCCACCGCGGCGGACGGCCGGACGGCGGCCAGCGCGGCACCCGCCACGCACCAGGCGGCGGCGCTGCCGCCGAGCAGCCGGGGGAGTTCGTCCAGGGCGGCTGCCGCGGGGGCGGGGCGGTAGAGGCGGCCCGCGGCATTGAGCGCGCACGACACGGCCAGGGCGGGGACCAGCAGCAGGGCGGCGCGCCGGNGGGTGGACCAGCCCACCGCGGCGGACGGCCGGACGGCGGCCAGCGCGGCACCCGCCACGCACCAGGCGGCGGCGCTGCCGCCGAGCAGCCGGGGGAGTTCGTCCAGGGCGGCTGCCGCGGGGGCGGGGCGGTAGAGGCGGCCCGCGGCATTGAGCGCGCACGACACGGCCAGGGCGGGGACCAGCAGCAGGGCGGCGCGCCGGCCCCCCACGGCGAACGCGGCGGTCAGGGCGGTGGCGAAGGCGTCGGCGGTGAGCAGCAGTGCGGCCACCGTCCGGGGACGGGGCGCGCCGGGGTGCCGGCGGCCGGTGGACGCGGGGCGCGGGGCCCGGCGCCGC
>NZ_WTLH01000313.1 GCF_011421595.1 Streptomyces sp. YIM 98790
GCGGAGGCCGGTGAGGCCCCGCCCGGCCCCACCGTCCGAGGAGCCGCCCACCCCCGCCGGGCTGCCCCGCCGCCGGCCCGGCGAGCGGGCCCGGCAGGTGGCGCAGTCCCTGTCCGGCGAGCGGCCGGACCGGCCGCCGCTGCCGGAGCGGGTGCCGCAGACGCACATGGCCGAGCAGTTGCTGAACGCACGGGCACCGGAGACCGCGGCCGGGGACGACGCAACGCCCGAAGAGGTGGCGGACGCCTGGGACGACTACGCACTCGGTACCCAGACAGTGGAAGAAGAGCTCCGACGGGACAGGGCATGACGACGAAACCGAACGACGCGATCTACAGCATCCTGGACAACAACCTCAGCCGGATCGCCGGCATCCAGGGAGCGGTGCTGCTGTCCAACGACGGGATCAAGCTCAGTGCCTACCTGCTGGACCGGCCGCAGGCGGAGCGGATAGCCGCCGCCTCCTCCGGCATCGCCTCCACCATGCGGGCGATCTCCCGCGAGGTGGACGGCGGACGGGTGATCCGGCAGCTGGTGGAGATGGACGACCGCTATCTGTGCATCGTGGGCTGCGGCGAGGGGAGCACGCTGATCGTGGTCACCTCCCGCAAGGCCCGGCTCGGCGAGCTGGGCGGCGAAGCGGTGCGGACCTCCCAGGCGCTCGGCGAGTGGCTGAGCACTCCGGAACGCGCGCAGGTGCCCAACCCCTGATGCCGGACGGCCACGAACCCGGCAGGAGCCGGAGAACCCGGCTGTACGCCCTCACCGACGGGCGTACAGCCGCTCCCCATGCCGTCCTGACGATGGACACGCTCATCACGGCGATGCCCGCGGCGGAGGACGCGAGCGGTCTGCCCAGCGAGTGGCAGACCATTCTGGAGATGTGCCGGCCGCCGCAGAGCCGGGCGGTCGCCGAGATCGCCGCCCGTATGCACATGCGCCTGACCCCGATGACGGTCCTGCTCGGCGAGCTGGCCGAACGCGGCCTGATCGGCCACCGGCCGCCGCTGGAAGCCGCCGAGACCTCCAATGTCAACCTGCTCATGAGAATCAGGGACAGCCTTGCCCGAATATGACACCGACGCCCGGGAAGAGTCGCCGGTCAAGATACTGATCGCCGGCGGATTCGGCGTCGGCAAGACGACCCTCGTGGAAGCGATCTCCGAGATCGAGCCGCTGCGCACCGAGGAACGGCTCACCGCCGCCGGGGTCGGTGTCGACGATCTGGACGGCATCGAGTCGAAGACGGCCACCACCGTGGCCATGGACTTCGGCCGGATCACGCTCGGCGACGCCGGGGTGGTGCTNATCACGCTCGGCGACGCCGGGGTGGTGCTCTATCTGTTCGGCACCCCGGGCCAGGAGCGGTTCTGGTTCATGTGGGACGACCTGCTGGCCGGGGCACTGGGCGCGATCGTGCTGGTGGACACCCGCCGGCTGGACCGCAGCTTCGCGGCCATCGACTTCTTCGAGAACCGCGGGCTGCCGTTCATCATCGGTGCCAACTGCTTCCACGGTGAACAGCCCTACACCGCCGAGGAGATCGCCGCGGCACTGCATCTCGGCGATCCGGCGACACCGGTCCTGATGCTCGACGCGCGCTCCCGGGAGGAGGTGCGCGGGGCCCTGCTGGCCCTGCTGGACCTGCTGATCGCGCGTGCCGGGGCGGGCACTCCGGCACGGGCCTGAGGGGCGTTGACTTCAGGTCGGCCTGAACCGCCACAGTGGCCGTGGGCCCGGTATCCCGTCCGGGCCGCGACAGGGAGGGACGACCATGTCCGAGCGGTCCGCGAGGCGGCGGTTCCCGGTGCCGCACCGAGGCGGTCACCAGCACTTCGACCGGCCGCGCAGCGAGTCCTACGACCGGCTGGCCCGATGGACGCTGCGCGGCCTGTACCGGCAGGTGGCGCGGGAGGTGGCGGCCGTGGCGCCGCGGGACGGGCGGGTGCTGGACATCGGCACCGGCCCCGGGCGGCTGCTCCACGAACTGGCGGCCGTGCGCCCGGATCTGGCGCTGGCGGGGGTGGACGTCTCCGCGGACATGGTGGCGCTGGGCGAGCGGGCGGCCCGGGAGAGAGGGCTGGCGGACCGGATCGTGCTGCGCACCGGTGACGTGGCCGGGCTTCCGGAGCCGGACGGCGGCGCGGACGTGGTGGTGACGACACTGAGCATGCATCACTGGCCGGATCTGCCCGCGGCCGCCGCCGAGCTGGAGCGGGTGCTGCGGCCCGGCGGACACCTGATGGTGTACGACTTCCGGTTCGCGCCGCTGCGCCGTGCCGAGTCGGCGCTGCGGGCGCGGCCCCGGTTCGCCGCCTCGCGGGTGCGGCGCGGGTCGCTGCGGCCGGGCTGGAATCCGTTCCCCTGGTACGCCCGGCTGGTGCTGAGGGGCGGGCGGGACGGCGGGAAGGGCTGAACCGGCGGTGCGGGTGGCAGCATGGCGGTCATGACGGCGGAACCGGGCACCACGGAACCGGGCACCAGCGGGCCGGACGCTGCCGCACCGGACGCTGCCGCACCGGACGCCGGGGAGCTGACCATCGGCGAGCTGGCCGGCCGTTTCGGCCTGGCCACGCATGTGCTGCGGCACTGGGAGGACATGGGCGTGCTGGTCCCGGCGCGGCGGGTCGGCGGGCAGCGCCGCTACGCCCCGGGGCAGGCCGCCGAGGTGGCGATGATCCTGCTGGGGAAGGAGTCCGGCTTCTCCCTGGAGGAGATCCGCCGGTTCGCGGACGGGCCGGGCCGGGCGGACCGGCGCGCGCTCCTGCTGCGGCGGCGGGCCGGGCTGCTGGAGCGGATCGCGGCGGCCAGGGCGTCGCTCGCCCTGGTGGAGCACGCGCTGGAGTGCGACGCCGAGGACTTCCGGCGCTGCCCGGAGTTCCTGCGCACCGTGACCGCCCGGCTGCCGCAGGGGGCGTCCGGGCCGGGCGGCGGGGCCGGTGGCTGAGGCGGGCGGCCGGGGTAGGCCGCCGGGGCGGCCCGCGGTCAGCGGGTGGGTTCCCAGCCGCGGGGGCGCCCGGGTTCCGGGGTCCCGCAGTGCCGGGCCCGGTGCCGTGGCGGCGGCGGGCGGCACGCGGCCGTGTCCCCGGGCCCCGACCCTGGACACGGCCGCGGCCGGTCTGTGCGGCGCGGCGCGCGCTCAGCGGTGGGTGAGCCTGAGCCGCCACGCCTCGGGGCCGCGCTCCAGATAGTCCACGGCGAAGGCACCGGGGGCGCGGTCCTCGATCTGCGCCAGCAGGGGCAGCGGGTCGTGAGGGGCCACCAGCACCATGGCACTGCCGGCCGGCACCGCGTCCAGGGCGCCGAAGACCGTGGCGTGACGCAGCGCGTGGGGGACGGTGCGGACGTCGAGTTCGGGGACGGCATCGCCGTCCGAGCCGCCGCAGCCGCACTCCTGTCCCCCGCCGCCGCAGCCGCCGGCCGGTGCCGCGTCCGCCGTGCCCGCCGCGGCGGCCGGGCCGAGGATGTCGTGCATACCGGCCAGCAGGCCGGCCAGGGAGACCTCGGGCGAGCCCGCGAGCAGCGGCACCATCAGGGTGTTCTCCTTCTCCAGATGCTCCTCGAAGAGGACCTGGAGGGCGCGGGCGTCGGCGGCTGCGCGGGCGGTGCCGGGGGCCTTGCGCACCCCCTCGACCAGGGCGGCCAGGCGGCGGCGCTCGGCGAGCATGGCCTCCACCAGCAGCCGTCCCTCGGTGGTGGCGCGGGCGGGCGGGTAGAGGACGGCCTCCTCGGCGGAGGCGTGCGGCAGGAGTTCGCGCTCGCAGAAGGCGACGAGTGCGGCGCGGGCCGCCGCTGCCGCGGCGGGGTTGCGTGCCGCGGTCTCCAGCAGGACGGAGACCCTCCCGGCGAGCTGGCCGGCGAGGTGGGTGTGGTGGGTCTCCACGGCCCCGGCCGCCGCGGCCGGTCTGGAACGCGGCTGGGCGGCCCGGCTCACCGCGGCCAACGGGGCGCTGCTGGTCTGCGTGCTGCCGGTGCCGTCGATGGTCCGGGTGGTCTGCTCGGTGGTGCTGCTGGGCGTGCTGATCACCTTTCTGGTGCTGCTGGTCCGGACCGTGGTGCGCAGCCGCCGGGCGCGGCGGCGGCCGGCCGCGTCCCCGGCCGCCGTCCCCGC
>NZ_WTLH01000314.1 GCF_011421595.1 Streptomyces sp. YIM 98790
CTGCTGGACCGGGCGAGCGCACGGCTGCAGTGCGCCGCCGGGCCGGCCGCCCTGCTGCGCCGCTACACCGGCACCCCGTACGCCGGGCTCGTCGCCCTCGGCGCCCGCCCCGGGACGAACGGCGGCGCCCGGTGACCGCCCTCCTGCGGCCCAGCGCCGCGCTGCGCACCAAGCTCTCCCTCGCCGAGCCCGCGCTGCACCGGGCGAGCGGGCGGCTGTGGGACCCCGGGCCGGACCTGGCCGACCGCTACCGCGGCTATCTGGGCGCGATGCACTGCATCATCCGCGCCTCGGTGCCGCTGATGGAGCTGGCCGCCGTGCGCTGTGCGGCGCTGCCCGGGGACCCGGTCACCGCGCCGCTCGCCGGCTATCTGCACCGCCACATCGAGGAGGAGCGCGGGCATGACGACTGGCTGCTGGCCGACGCCGCCCGGGCCGGCACGGACCCCGAGCGGCTGCTGCGGGCCACGCCCCCGCCGGCCGTCGCCCAGCTCGTCGGCGCGCAGTACTACTGGATCGAGCACTACCACCCGGTGGCGCTGCTGGGCTACCTGATCGCGCTGGAGGGCAACGCGCCCGCGTCCTGGCTGGCCGACCGCCTGGCCGGGCTCACCGGCCTGCCGCCCGCCGCGTTCGACACCGTGCGCCGCCACGCCGACCTGGACGGCGGTCACCGGGCCGATCTGGACCGGCTGCTGGACCGGCTGCCGCTGACCGCCGGGCAGCTCAGCGCCGTCGCGGTCAGCGCGCTGCACACCATCGACGCGGTGGCCGGGCTGTTCGTGCGCCTCGCCGAGAACCCCGAGATCCCCGGAAACCCCGGGGCCCCCGAGAGCCCCGGGGACCCCGACCACTTCGACCACGCGGCGGGCGGCCGGGCCGGCTCCGCCGACGGAAGCACGGGAGGCACCGCCCCATGACCGAGCGCCCCATGGCCGAGCAGCCCGCGACCCCCGACCCGCTGACCCGGCTCGCCGACGCCGGGTTTCCGGTGGAAGCCCTCGCCGAGGAGGAGCAGGCCGTGCTGGCCGGCCTGACCCCCGCCGAGACCGAGCTGCTGCTGGGCATCAAGCAACGCCTGGACGCGGCCGAGCCGGAGGTGCGCGCGCACGGCGAGATCGCCGGCGGGGCGCTGTTCTGATGCGCTGCCCGGCCTGCCCCGGCCAGCCGCCGCCCGACGCCGCGTTCTGCCCCCGGTGCGGNGCCGCCGCCCGACGCCGCGTTCTGCCCCCGGTGCGGCACCCGCTGCGCGCCGCCGTCCGCCGCGCCGGAGGAACGCCGGGTGGTCACCGTGGTGTTCTGCGACCTGGTGGGCTCCACCGGTCTCTCCGGCCGGCTCGACCCCGAGGCCCTGCGGGCCGTCACGCTGCGCTACTTCGCCGCGATGAGGGAGCAACTTGAGGCGCACGGCGGCACGGTGGAGAAGTACATCGGGGATGCCGTGATGGCCGTCTTCGGGGTGCCGGTCCGCCACGAGGACGACGCGCGCCGGGCGCTGGCCGCCGCGCTGGGCATGACCGAGGCGCTGGCCGGGCTCAACGCGGAGCTGGAGCGGGAGTACGGGGTCCGGCTCGCCGTCCGCATCGGCGTCAACACCGGTGAGGTGGTGGCCGCCACCGACCCCGCCGCCCGCCAGGCCCTGGTCTCCGGCGAGGTGGTCAATGTCGCCGCCCGGCTGGAACAGGCGGCCGGGCCCGGCGAGATCCTCATCGGCCCGGACACGGCGGACGCCGCCGGGCCCGCCGCCGTCACCGTGGATGCCGGGGCCCGCACGCTGCGCGGCAAGGCCGCCCCGGTCGCCGCCCGCCGCCTGCTCCGGCTGCGCGACGACGACCCCGAGCTGACCCGCCGCTTCGACACCCCGTTCGTCGGCCGCGCCACCGACCTCGGTGAACTCGCCCTGCTCGGCACCCGGCTGACCGAGGACGGACACGCCCGGCTGGCCACCGTCTACGGCGACGCGGGCCTGGGCAAGACCCGGCTGCTGCGCGAGTGGCTGCGCCGCACCCCGCCGGACCGGCGCCCGCTGTACGGCGACGGCCGCTGCCGCCCGTACGGCGAGATCGGCAGCCTGCTGCCGCTGGCCGACGCGCTGCGCCCGGTGCTGGACCGGCTCGGCCGCGGCCCGGACGAGGTGCTGGCCGGGGTGCCCGAGCGCGAACGCGGCAGCTCGCAGGCCGCCTGGGAGCTGCTGCGCGGCGGGCTGCTCGCCGACGGAACCCCCAGCCCGTCCCTGCCGGACACCGGCCGGGCGCTGGTCTGCCTGCTCGCCGCGCTGACCGGGCCCCCGGCCGCCCGCCGGCCGCTGCTGCTGGTCCTGGACGATCTGCACTGGGCTGCCGATCCGCTGCTCGACCTGGTCGTGCTGCTGCTGCGCGAACTGGCCGACGCGCCGCTCGGCATCGTCTGCGCGGCCCGTCCCGAACTGCTGGAGCGCCGCCCCGCCTGGGGCAGCGGGCTGCCGCGCTCCTCGGCGATGACGCTGACCGGGCTGCGCCCGCGGGAGGCGGCCGAACTGGCCGCGGCGCTGGGCTCTGCCGAGGTGACCGCCCACCGCCCCGGGCTGGTCGAGCAGGCCCTGGAGCGGGCCGAGGGCAACCCCCTCTATCTCGAACATCTGCTGGCCACCCCCACCGCCACGGCCACGGCCACCGCCACGGCCACGGCCGGCGCCACCGCCGCGGGCCCGGCCGCGGGCGCTGCCCCGCCGCCGACCGTCCAGGCCGTGCTCGGCGCCCGCATCGATGCCCTCCCCCCGGACGAACGCATCCTGCTCCAGCTCGCCGCGGTGCTGGGCCGTGAGTTCTCCCGGGAACCGCTGGCCGCGCTGGCCGCCGCCGAACCCGGTGCGCCCGCACCCGAGAAGGTGCCCGGGCTGCTGCGCCGCCTGCTCGGCCGCGGACTGCTGGAGCCGGTGCGCCGCACCCTGGACGGCTCGGAGGCGCTGCGCTTCGGCAGCGGCCTGGTCCACGAGACGGTCTATCTCGCCATCGCCAAGGCCGTACGCGCCCGCCGCCACGAGGAGGCCGCCCGGGCGCTGAGCACGGCGCCCCCCTCCGGCACGGTCTCTTCGGGCACCGCCGTGGATGCCGCCGTGGGAAGCCATCTGGAGCGGGCATACCGCTGCCGTGCCGAGCTCGGCGGGGAGCCCGCGCACGCGGAGCGGCTGCGCCGGGACGCCGCCGCCGCGCTGCACCGGGCCGGCGTGCACGCGCTGAACCGCGCGGATCTGCCCTGGGCGGAAGATCTGCTCACCCGCGCCCGCGCGCTCGACCCGGACTCCCCCCGCATCGCCCGCCGGCTCGCCGAGCTGCGCATGGCGCGCGGCGAGGCCGCCGGGGCCCGCGCCCTGTTCACCGAGGCCCGCGCCGCCGCCTCCACCGACCCGGTGACCGCCGCCCACGCCGAGCTCGGCCTCGCCGTACTGGAGGGCAGGCCCGGGGCCGCCGCCGAGGCGGCCCGCCGCACCCTGCCCGTCTTCACCGCCGCCGCCGACGACGAGGGCATCGCCCGGGCCGGTGTCCGGGCCGCGCATGAGCGGCAGCGGCAGGGCCGCCACGCCGCCGCCGAGACGCTGCTGCGCCGGGCCCTGGCGCACGCCCGCCGGGCGGACGCCGAGCCCGAACGGGCGATGGCCCTGGGCGCCCTGGGCATCTCGCTGTGGCGGGGGCCGCTGCCGGTCCCCGAAGCACTGGCCCGCTGCCGCCGGCTGCGCGCGGAGGAAGGCGCCGGACGGCCCGTGGTACGCGCCACGCTCGGCTGCCCGTCGGCGGTGCTGCTCGCCCTGGCCGGTGCGGAGGACGAGGCACGGGCCACGCTCGACGAGGCGGGGCGGCTCGCGCGGGAACTGGGCTACGCGGAGGCCGCGGTCTTCGTACCGCTGTTCCAGGCCGAACTGGAGAGCGCGCTCGGGCACTGGGCCGAGGTCCCGCCGCTGCTGGATGCCGCCCGCCGGGCCGGGGAGGGCACCGGGGCCCCGCCGGACATCGCCCGCGACCGGGCGCGGGCCCTGCTGGAACTGGGCGATCCGGCCGCCGTGCTGGCGCTGCCCGCCGAGCCGGAGCCCGCACCGCCCGCACAGGCCGTGCCGGCCG
>NZ_WTLH01000315.1 GCF_011421595.1 Streptomyces sp. YIM 98790
CCTCCAGCAGGGCGGGAACCAGCTCCACGGCCAGCATACGGGCGCTTCCATCTGCTGACACGGGCGTTCGCCAGCACGAGCGGAGCCTCGAACGCGCGTGCCGTAATCGCTGAAGCAGCCGATGCGGCATGGATTGCACATGGCTGGGCAGGGATGCCGAGCGGTGGCGCGTCGGGAGATCTCGCGGTACCAGGCCGTTCCGGGGTGCTGTTTGTGCGGCCAGGGGCCGGGCTCGGCGTGCGGGGCGGCGCCGTAGCGGCCGGGCCCGGGCACCGGCCGCGCGGGTCCGCGTCAGCGGGCCCGCCTTGAAACCGCAGAGAAAGTTTCGACGCAACCCTCACCACGGAAGACCCCGGACCAGCCAGGATGCGGTCCTCGGCCAGCAGCCGTGCCCTCGCGCGGGGTCAGTCATGGGTGTGCTTGCCTTCGAGGCGGTCGAGTCGTACGCGCAGCTCCTGGATCTGGGCGAGTGCGTCGGCGAGGACGTCCATGCGAACCCGTGCCTGAATCTCTTCGGGACTGGGTCCGGTGAGAACCTCCACGGTTCCCGGTGCCCCCTGGCCTGGTCCGGAGCCGATGACGGTGACTTCCTCCACCCTCATCCCGCCTTCGTCGGCGGTGACGCCGCGGCGGACGCGGGCGGCACCTTGTGCTCCATGATCAGCACAAGGGGGCGGGCTGACCGCTGAACGGCAGCAGTTCCGCGAGGAGTTACGGCTGCAGGCGGCCGAGCGATTCGCCCGGGGCGAGGCGAGCTCGGTGATCGCCAAGGACCTGCGGGTCAGCGTCCGCTCGGTGCAGCGGTGGCGGCAGATGTGGGACGAGGGCGGCCCTCGGGCCCTGCGGTCGCAGGGGCCGGCGTCGCTGCCGCGGCTGAGTGAGAAGCAGTTCGCCCAACTGGANGAACGGCAGCAGTTCCGCGAGGAGTTACGGCTGCAGGCGGCCGAGCGATTCGCCCGGGGCGAGGCGAGCTCGGTGATCGCCAAGGACCTGCGGGTCAGCGTCCGCTCGGTGCAGCGGTGGCGGCAGATGTGGGACGAGGGCGGCCCTCGGGCCCTGCGGTCGCAGGGGCCGGCGTCGCTGCCGCGGCTGAGTGAGAAGCAGTTCGCCCAACTGGAGTCGGAGCTGGCCAAGGGGCCGGCCGCACACGGCTGGGAGGACCAACGCTGGACTTTGAGCCGTGTGAAGACGGTGATCGGACGGCGCTTCCACCTGACCTACACGGTCCAGGGCGTGCGCAAGCTGCTGGTGCGCAACGGCTGGTCCTGCCAGGTCCCGGCCCGACGCGCCATCGAGCGGGACGACGACGCCGTCGCAGGATGGGTCAAGGAGGTATGGCCCTGCGCGGAAGACTGGCGGCGGCCCGTGGAGCCTGGCTCGTCTTCGAGGACGAAGCCGGATTCTCCATGNNNNGCGCTGACCTGCTACAAACCCGGCCACCGGTCCCGGCTGATCTACCGGCCACGCAGGGACAACGGCCGCCGCGATGGCCGCAAGAGCTTCTCCTGGCGCGAGTACCGGGACCTGCTGACCGCCGCCCACCAGCAGCTCGGCGGCCCCATCGTGCTCATCTGGGACAACCTCAACGTCCACAAAGCTGCCGACCTGCGGCAATGGGCGGCAGCCCGGGACTGGCTGACCATCCACTACCTGCCGCCCTACGCACCCGACCTCAACCCGGTGGAAAGAATCTGGTCCCTCCTGCGACGTGGCTGGCTCTCCAACATCGCCTTCAGCACCCCCGAACACCTCGTCCAGCGCATCCGACGCGGCTTACGGCACATCCAGTACCGCCCCGGCCTCATAGACGGCTGCCTCGCCGAGACCGGCCTGGTCATCAGACCCACCTGACCAACCCAGCGACATCACGAGTTCAACCTCAGTAGCCAAACCGGCGGTCCTCTGNGCCAAACCGGCGGTCCTCTGGAGCATTGAGCTGTTCGTCGGCGCGCTGCTGTGGAGGCTGTCGTGCTCGTACTACTTCCCTCGCAGAAGGAGTTTGTTCGTGTCTGTTGCGGCTTTTGAGGAGAGCCTGTTGTCGGCTCGTCAGCGCGATGCCCTGCTTGACTGGATCGGGCAACTGCCGGGTGATGGACCGGTGCTGCGCGCCTTTTTCTCCTCGATCGCTTTCGCAGCGCTGAAGCCGGGGGAGGCGCTCGCCCTTCAGGTTCGTGACCTCCGTCTGCCGGTTGAAGGGGCCGGTGAGGTGGTGATCCGTCCTGGCTTCTCCCAGGCCGGGAAGGGAGAAGTGCGGGGCGTGGCCGGTGGGCGTGTTGTTCCTGCCTGCCCGCAGCTCGTGCAGATTCTCAAGGCCGAGGTTGCCCGGTGGGCCCTGCGCCCCGGGGATGCGCTCTTCACCCGTGACAACGGCCGGCCGCTGTCCCGGGCGCTCTACCAACAGGTGTGGCAGCAGGCGCGGAAGGCGGTCCTTGAGGAGCACGAGGCGGGCTCGCCGCTTGGCGCGGGAGTCTCCGACCTGCGGGATGCCTGTATCGAGGACTGGCTGAGAGGTCACCGCCCCATGTGGAAGGTCGTGGAGGTGGCGGAGCGTGTCGGTGTAAGTGCTGCCTCGCTTCTGCCTCGCTTCCCGGAGCGTGCCCAGGTGCCGGTGGAGCTCACGAACGCCCTGATCGAGGCCTGCTACGACATGCCCGGAGAAGGGAGCGGATCCTCCGCAGTCGAGGATCCCGGCTCAGTGCGGCCCGGGGGCTGACCACCGATTCCCCCACATCGGCGAGGCCACCTACCCGTCGCCGCCCCGGCCTTCCGTCCCTCCAGTCCTTGCCCCACCGCACAGAAATGTCTCCATGTCTGCACGACCGCTTTCCGTCCCTGCCGCTGCGCTCCCTGGTGGGGATGCCTGCGCGGCACCTGAGGTGCTCACCGTGCCGGAGGTCATGGCCGCGCTGCGGATGAGCCGCAGCAGGGTGTACGACCTGATCCGCTCCGGCGCTCTGCCCAGCTTCACCGAGGGCCGCTCGCGCCGCATCCCCGTCGAGTCCTTGCGCTCCTACATACACTCCAAGCTGCAGGAGGCTGCCTGAATGGCCAGACGCCGCGCCAACGGCGAAGGCACCATCACCCGACGCAAGGACGGCCGCTACCAGGCCGCCGCCTACGTCTACCGCCCCGACGGCACCCGCACCCGGAAATTCGTCTACGGCAAGACCCGTGCCGAGGTGGCAGGCAAGCTCACCGAGATCCAGGAGAAGACCCGTCAGGGGATCCCCGCCGCCACCTCCTCCATGGCGTTCGAGGACTACCTGGCTTACTGGCTCACCACGGTGGCTGCGGGACGCCTCAAACCCTCGACCTTCACCAGCTATGAGGTGATGGCCCGTCTGTACATCACCCCTGCGCTTGGCCGGAAGAAACTCAACCGGCTCAGCCCCGCCGACATCCGCGGCTTCCTCACCGCGTTCAAGGACGGCTGCCTGTGCTGCCTGCGTGGCCTGGACGCCGCCCGGCCCAGGGAGAAGCGCCGCTGCTGCGCGGCCGGGCGATGCTGCCGCCGCAGCCCCTCCGCCCGGACGGTGCAGTACGCCCACGCCGTGATGCGCGCTGCCCTGCAGCACGCGGTGCGTGAAGAGCTCATCGGCCGCAATGTGGCGCGCCTGGTGGAAACCCCGGCCGTGGCCAGGGAGGAAGTGAAACCGCTGGACCGCACCGAAGCCCGCATCCTGCTGAAGACCGCCCGCTCCCACCGCCTGCACGCCCTGTGGCTGCTGCTGGTCTCCACCGGCCTGCGCCGCGGTGAGGTCCTCGCCCTGACCTGGGGCGACATCGACCTGGACAAGCGGCAGCTGAGGGTGCGGCGCAACCTGCAGCGCATCCGGAAGGACCTGGTCTTCGGTACCCCCAAGACCGCGCGCTGAGGGGTCTCGCGTTTTCCGGACAGGGATGTAACCGGGTTATTTCATGAGGCGAGTTGGAGGCGCTGGTGGTCGGCGTGCGCCTCGCGTGGAGGTCGATAGCCGATGGCCGAGTGAAGTCGTCTGTGATTGTACCAGTGTTCGATATATCGGGTGATGTCGCGACGGGCCGCCTCGCGGG
>NZ_WTLH01000316.1 GCF_011421595.1 Streptomyces sp. YIM 98790
CGGTTGCCGGGCGGGCCGCGGTGCGCCGTGCGGGCGGCTCAGTCGGCCGGGTTCCCGGCCGCCTTCGCGGCGGTGCCGCGGCGGCGGGCGAGCACCAGGCCGGCACCGGCGCCGACCAGCAGGAGGGCGCCGATGCCGAGGTAGGTGGTGCCGGAGCCGCCACCGGTGGCGGCCAGGTTGGCGTCGTCCGCGCCGGCCCCCTCGGTGCCCTCGCTGTCACCGGCACTGTCACCGGCACTGTCACCGGCGCTGTCACCGGCGCCGGCCGCTCCCGCGACGGCTCCTCCCGTGTCGGCCGCGCCCGGGGCGGCGGCGCCCTGCGGAGCCGGTCCGGATTCCCCGCCCCCGGCGGACGTGGCCCCGGAGGAGGAGTCCCCGGACGAGGAGTCCCCGGAGGAGGCGCCGGAGGAGGACTCCGCGGCCGGGGCGGTGCAGTCCGCCTCGGCCAGCACCACGGAGCCGGTCACCTCCGCGACATTGAGGTCCAGCGGGTCGACGGACACGGTCAGCTCCAGGGCGACGGACGCGGCCGAATCGTCCTCGACGGTCCGCCGGGCCAGGTCCAGCGTCACCTCGCCGACCCCGGGCACCGACACCTCGGTGGCGCCCTCGGCCGTCAGGGTGACCGTCTTGCCGAGCACGGTCACCGGTCCGGCCACCCGCGCGTCGGCGCTCGGTGCGCCGCCCGCCGGGCAGTCCGCCTCGGCGGTGACCGCGGACGCCTCGACGACCGACAGCAGCGGCATGCCGGGGAGGTGGACCCGGGCGTCGAGGAGTTCCACCCCGGCGCTGGTGCCGGCGGGGTCGGCGGCGGCCCGGGCGTCGGCGGCCCGGGCCCGCAGCAGGGCCACCGGACGGCCCTGGTCGACGCCCTCGACCCTGACGTCCAGGGCCTTCTTGGCGGCGGTCTGCTCGCCGTCCCCGGCGGTGACCGACACCTCGTTCAGCGTGGCCGAGGCCGGGACCCGGGCGGCGCCGTCGATCAGCGACACGTCCAGGTCGGTACGGAGCACGACGGCGTGCGCCGTGCCCGCCCCGCCCGGCTCGGCGGACTCCCCGTCCGCGGCGGCGGGTGCCGCCACGCCCAGCGCGGCGGTGCCGAGCAGGGCGGTGGTGGAGAGCAGAGCGGCCCCCCGGCGAGCGGCGCCGGTACGGCCAGGTGCGATGTACTGCATGGGTGAGAACTCCCACGACGGAATGGCGTCGCCGGTCCCGGAGACGGGACATCACCCGGACCGGCGACCGGGACCCCGCCATCCTTGACAGACCGATCCGATCATGTGGACTTTCCGGCTCCGGTTCACCCCCAATGGGGAGTCCCCGCTCCTGTGTGCGAGACAGGCAGCGCACGGAAGGGCCGGAGACGGTCGGCGATCGTTCACAACCGCCCCACTCCCCTCACCAGGCCGCCTCATCCACCCCACAACGCCCCACCCGGCCCGCAGCACCGCTCCGGCCTCCGGGGGCCTCCGGAGGCCCCCGGAACACGCGCACCGCACACGCACCGCACGCGCGGCGCCCGCGAGCCCGCACCGGCCCCGCAGCGCCCCGTGGCGCACCCAGCGCGCCCCCGGAACCGACGGGGCGGCACGGGGCCGCTCAGGCGACGATCCGGCCGCGCAGGACCACCCGGGCCGGATCGGCCAGGGTGCGCACGTCGCGCCGCGGGTCCTCCTCGCACACCACCAGGTCGGCGGGCGCGCCCTCGGCCAGCCCCGGCCGCCCCAGCCACTCACGGGCCCGCCAGGCCGCCGCGTCCAGCGCGTCCGGCGCCGGGATGCCCGCCCTCACCAGCTCGGCGACCTCCTGCGCCACCAGCCCGTGCGGCAGCGAACCCCCGGCGTCCGTGCCGGCGTAGACCGGGATGCCCGCGTCCCAGGCCGCCCGGATGGTGTCGTAGCGCCGGGCGTGCAGCCGCCGCATGTGCTCCGCCCAGCGCGGATACCGCTCCTCGCCCCGGGCCGCGAGCTCCGGGAAGGTGGCGATGTTGACCAGGGTGGGCACGATGGCCACCCCGCGCTCGGCGAACAGCGGGATGGTGTCCTCGGTGAGGCCGGTGGCGTGCTCCACGCAGTCGATGCCGGACTCCACCAGGTCCCGCAGCGAGTCCTCGGCGAAGCAGTGCGCGGTGACCCGGGCGCCCTCCTCATGGGCGGCGGCGATGGCCGCCGCCACCGCCTCGCGCGGCCAGCACGGCGCCAGATCCCCGGCCTCCCGCTCGATCCAGTCGCCGACCAGCTTCACCCAGCCGTCGCCGCGCCGCGCCTCCTGCCGGACGTACGACACCAGCTGGTCCGGCTCGATCTCGTGCGCGTAGTTGCGGATGTAGCGCCGGGTGCGGGCGATGTGCCGGCCGGCCCGGATGATCCGCGGCAGGTCCTCGCGCCCGTCGATCCAGCGGGTGTCGGCGGGCGAGCCGGCGTCCCTGATCAGCAGCGCGCCGGCGTCCCGGTCGGTGAGCGCCTGTTTCTCCGCGGTCTCCCGGTCCACCGCGCCCTGGGCGTCCAGGCCGACATGGCAGTGGGCGTCGACGAGGCCGGGCAGCACCCAGCCGGAGAGCGAGACCGTCTCCCGGGTCCGGCGGGGGGCGGTGAAGCTGATCCGGCCGTCGATCACCCACAGCTCGTCGCGGGCCTCGGCCTGCGGGTCGGCACCGAGCAGTACCCGTCCCGCGACGTGGAGAACTGGTGTGGAACGCATGCTCCGCAGCCTACGAGGTGCCTGCTACGCTCCGCACTGTTCGGGGGATTTGACCACAGAAGGCAGCCGGAGACGTCCGGTGCCGCGAGCGGCACACACCGGCGCGTTCGGGGGTAGCGGTAACGAGACCGGCCATGGGACCGGTGGCAAGTCTTTGGCGGCAGGACCGGCAGACGGCCCGGCGGCGGTGCACACCGGCCGGTCCGTCCGGCGACGAGGAGGACGCGTGGCAACCCCTGCTGAAGAGTTCCACGCCTTCTTCGAGCGGCACCATGCCGAACTTTCCCGGCTGGCCCATCTGCTGCTGGGCGGCGGAGCCGGGCCGGACGGCGCGGACGACCTGGCCGCGGACGCCCTGGTGGCGCTGTGGAGCCGCTGGGACCGGGTGCAGGCGGCCGAGCAGCCGCTGGCGTACGCCCGCGGCGTGGTGGTCAACCTGGCACGCTCCCGGATCCGCACTCTGGTGCGCGAGCGGCGGCGGGTGGCACTCTTCTGGGCACGGGAGCCGGAGACCACCGACGGCCCGGACATCCCGGCCGTGCTGGACGTGCGGGCGGCGCTGGGCCGCCTGCCGTACCGCAAACGGGCCTGCGTGGTGCTGCGGCACGCCTTCGGGATGTCCGAGAAGGAGACGGCCAGGGCGCTGGGCATCAGCGTCGGTACCGTGAAGAGCCAGACCTCGCGCGGGATCGCGGAGCTGGAACGGCTGCTGGAGCAGGGCGCCGGAAGACCGGCCGGGAAGAACGGCGGCGCCCCGGCGGGCGGCGGTTCCGCTCCGCCCTCCGCCTGGGGGAAGGTGCTGCGCGCCACGCCCGTGGAGCGGCCCGTGGAACGGAGGTTGTGATGCCGGCGCATCCCGAGGTGACCGAGCTGCTGCGCTCGGCCGCCGACGCGCACCGGCCCGACCGGGACCGGATCCTGGAGCGGGTCCGGCAGGGAATGGCCGCGGCCGAGCGCTCCCCGGCCGCGCATGCCGCGCCACGCGGCACGCGTGGCC
Source organism: Streptomyces sp. YIM 98790 (assembly GCF_011421595.1). Classification (GTDB taxonomy): domain Bacteria; phylum Actinomycetota; class Actinomycetes; order Streptomycetales; family Streptomycetaceae; genus Streptomyces. The sequence continues at coordinate 3,698 of NZ_WTLH01000316.1, forward strand.
TGTCCGGTCTGCCGGGGGTGACCGCGCTGCCCGGGCTGCGGGCCCTGAGCCCGGCCTGGATGCGGGCGCTCACCGCCGCGGCCGCCCTGGTGGCCACCCTGGGCGGGGTCTCGGTGGCGGTGACCTGGAGCCAGGGCAGCGCCCCGGCGATGCCCGGCCCGGCGGTGGGCGGCGGCACCCAGGGAACCGACCAGGACGGTCCGGACCCGCGTCCTGGGCAGGACGGTCCCGACACGGCCGGCACGTCCGGCGGCGACGGGTCCGGCCCGCGGGGCGGCGGCAACGGCGAGGGCGGCGGCGGGCCCGGCGGCAAC
>NZ_WTLH01000317.1 GCF_011421595.1 Streptomyces sp. YIM 98790
CCCCGCCCCGGGCGCGGGCGGCGCCTCGGCGGCCCGGCCGCTCCCGGCCCCGCCGTCCGCGGGGCCGCCGCCCTGCTCCGGCAGGGAGCGCGTGTCCCCGTCCGCCACGTCCACGGCGGCGGTCTCCCCGGGCCCGGAGGGGGCGGCCCCGGACTGCATACCGGTCATATGCCGGGAGAACGGCTCGTCCGCGCCGGGCGTGCGCCGGTGCCGGCTCACCGGGCGCCCCCGGCGAACGGCGGGAGCACCTCGACCGTCCAGCCCTCGGACAGTTCCACGGACCCGTGCGGCCGGTCGCCCACCTGCCGCTCGTCCACCAGGAACGAGCAGCGGGCCAGCACCCGCTCGAAGTCCGGCTGGTGGGCGTGCTCCTTGCGTGCCTGGTCGAGAAGATCCGCGAGCGTTGCGGCGTCGTACCTCTCCGCCGCCGTACCCGCCGCGGCCTTGGCCGCCGCCCAGTACCGGATCGTGCCGCTCGCCATCAGTTCCTCCCGCTCCTCGCGCCCTGCCTGCCGCGCCGCCGTCGCCGCGTTACGGACATGTGCCCCCATCATCGCCCCTCCGCCCGGCCGCCGGTGCCCCGCCGCCCGGGGGCGCCCCGCGAAGCGCCCGGATGTCCCCCGGGTGTCCGGACTGTGACACAAACCCTGCGCATTCTTTCCCGGGTCCGCTATGCTTCGGAACACGAAGGACCCGGGCACTGAAGCCACCCAGGGTCCTTTTCTGCTTTGGGTGCGCTTTCGGGCCCATCGGATGTCAGGGCTTCAACGGCAGAGCTGCCAACCGTCCACCGCTCCCGGGACTGAGGAAGGAACGCTCCCGCCATGAGTTCATTGCTGCTGCTGACCAACGCCCTCCAGCCGTCCGCACAGGTTCTGCCCGCACTCGAACTGCTGCTGCACAACGTGCGGGTCGCCCCGGCCGAGGGGCCGGCGCTGGTCGACGCCCCGAACTCCGACGTGATCCTCATCGACGGCCGCCGGGACCTGCCGCAGGTCCGCTCGCTCTGCCAGCTCATCCGTTCCACCGGCCCCGGCGCCCCGCTGGTGCTGATCGTCACCGAGGGCGGCCTGGCCGCGGTCACCGCCGACTGGGGCGTGGACGACGTGGTGCTGGACACCGCCGGCCCGGCCGAGGTGGAGGCCCGGCTGCGGCTCGCCGTGGGCCGCCAGCAGCTCGTCGCCGACGACAGCCCGATGGAGATCCGCAACGGCGACCTGGTGGTCGACGAGGCCACCTACAGCGCCAAGCTGCGCGGCCGGGTGCTCGATCTCACCTTCAAGGAGTTCGAGCTGCTGAAGTACCTCGCCCAGCACCCGGGCCGGGTCTTCACCCGGGCCCAGCTGCTCCAGGAGGTCTGGGGCTACGACTACTTCGGCGGCACCCGCACCGTGGACGTGCACGTGCGGCGGCTGCGCGCCAAGCTCGGCCCGGAGCACGAGGCGCTGATCGGCACGGTGCGCAATGTCGGTTACCGCTTCGTCGTGCCGGACAAGCACGACCCGGACCGTGCCGACCAGGCCCGTGCCGTGACCCGCGAGGCCGAGCAGGTGGTCAAGCAGGCCGCCCGCCGTATCTGACCGCTCTCCGCGTAGACTTCCCCCCGTGGCCAAGGTGACGCGGGATGACGTGGCTCGGCTGGCGGGGACTTCCACCGCCGTGGTCAGCTATGTCATCAACAATGGGCCGCGTCCCGTGGCCGCGGGAACGCGCGAACGGGTACTGGCGGCGATCAAGGAGCTGGGCTACCGGCCGGACCGCGTCGCGCAGGCCATGGCCTCGCAGCGGACCGACCTGATAGGACTGATCGTCCCGGACGCCCGGCAGCCGTTCTTCGCGGAGATGGCGCACGCCGTCGAACAGGCCGCCGCCGAGCGCGGGAAAATGGTGCTGGTCGGCAATTCCGACTATCTCGACGAGCGCGAGGTGCACTATCTGCGGGCGTTCCTGGGCATGCGGGTCTCCGGGCTGATCCTGATCAGCCAGGGCCCGAGCGAGAACGCCGCCGCCGAGATCGAGGCCTGGGACGCCCGGGTGGTGCTGATGCACGAGCGCCCGGAGGCGTTCGCCCCGCTGAACGACGTGGCCGTGGTGCTGGACGACATCGGCGGGGCCCAGCTTGCCACCCGCCATCTGCTGGAGCACGGGCACGAGTACGTGGCCTGCCTGGGCGGCACCGAGTCCACGCCGGCGGTGGGCGACCCGGTGTCCGACCACGTGGAGGGCTGGCGGCGGGCCATGACGGAGGCCGGCCGCGCCACCGAGGGGCGGCTCTTCCAGGCACCCTTCAACCGCTACGACGCCTACCGCCGGGCCCTGGAGTTCCTCTCCGGTCCCACGCGGCCCCCGGCGATCTTCTGCGCCACCGACGACCAGGCCATCGGCGTGCTGCGGGCCGCCCGGGAACTGCGCCTGGACGTGCCCGGCGATCTGGCCGTGGTCGGCTTCGACGACGTGAAGGAGGCGGGGCTCACCGACCCGCCGCTGACCACCGTCGGCTCGGACCGCAAGGCCATGGCGCGGGCCGCGGTGGCGCTCGCGGTCGGCGAGAACCCGGAGGAGGGCCCGGTGGAGCGGGTCCGCCAGTTCCCCGTCTCGCTGGAGATCCGCCGCTCCTGCGGCTGCGACTGACCGCCGAGCCGCCCGGCCGGAACGCGCGGGGACGCGCGGGGACGCGGGGCGACGCGGTGGGCTGGCGGGTGCCGCGCGGCGGTGCGCACCATGGAGAGAGGGAGGGAGAAGGCCCTCCGCCGGGAGGTGAGCCCGTGGTGCCGCGCCGATCCGCCGGGCGCCCGTCATGACCGGTGGGCTGGGGGACTGGTTCGGCACGACGGTGGTGGAGACCGGTCGGCTGCCGCTGTTCTGCCTCTTCGCCGGGATGCTGGCCGGCTTCGCGTTCATCAGATTCTCCACCCGGATGATCCGCGCCCAGGTGAGCTGGTGGCCGGGGAACATCGAGTTCCCCGGTGCCCCCGCGGAGCGGGACGGCCCGGAGCGGGACGGCCCGGAGCAGGGCACCGCGGGTCGGAACGGGGGCGGCCTGCACGTCCACCACGTGGTGTTCGGCGTCGTGATGATGGTGGCCGGCGGGATCACCGGCTTCGCCCTGCCGGCGGACGCCGACAGCGGCTGGCGCGCGGCGATGGGGGCGCTGTTCGGGATCGGCACGGCGCTGGTGCTCGACGAGTTCGCGCTGATCCTCCGGCTGCGGGACGTCTACTGGTCCAAGGAGGGCCGGGACTCGGTGGTCGCGGTGTTCGCCGCACTGTCGGTGATCGGCCTGCTGCTGATCGGCGAGCGGCCGGTGGTGGTGCGGGATCTGGGCGAGGCGGTGGGCCAGGGCACCCCCGGGGAGTGGGCGGTGGACATCGGGCTGAGCCTGTTCAATCTGTTCCTGGTCGCGGTGACCATGCTCAAGGGCAAGTACCTCTCCGGCTTCGCGGGGCTGTTCTTCCCGGTCGTGCTGCTGGTGACGGCCGTGCGGCTGGCCCGGCCGCAGGCCCCCTGGGCGCGCCGGCGCTACCGGCGCGGTCCCGGCGGGGAACCCGGCCGCAAGCTGGCCCGGGCCGTACGGCGGGAGGAGCGCTGGCACGGGCCGCTGGCGCGGGCCCGGGTCAGGGCGATGGATGTCGTGGCGGGACGCCACGACGACGCCGCCACCGGCTGAGCCCGGAAATGCCAGGGAGGTCTGAGACGGGTCTCGGACTCCTCTCGTCCTCCGGTCCCACGCTCGGAGCCATGAGTGAAGACCGCAGCACAGAAGACCGCAGCAGCGCAGAGCGCACCACGGCCGGCCACCGTGCCACCGGCTCTGACGCGTACGGCCACGGCAGCGGCGGCGAGCGCGGGCAGGGGCCCGGCACCGCGCGGGCGGCCTGGAACCACGGCGGTCCCGGGGCGATCCGGCCGACGGCGGCACGGCGGCACGGCGGAGCGCCGGC
>NZ_WTLH01000318.1 GCF_011421595.1 Streptomyces sp. YIM 98790
CCGCCCGCACCGCACCGACAGGCGGCCGGCCCGGCTCCCCACCCCCGAGCCGGGCCGGCCGCCCCTCCTCGTTCCGACGGGCCTTGTTCCCGACGAGCCCTGTTCCCGACGAGCCCGCCCGGCCGGCGGGCCCGTCGGGCGGCCGGCCGGGCGGGCCGGTCAGCCGGCCGGTGCGGCCGCGGCCATCTCGGTGCTCGCCGCCTCCATGGCCTGCCGGATGTCCTCCTCGCCGACCTCACCGGCAGCGGCGGCGGCGAACAGCTCGACCATGGCGCCGCCGACCAGGTTCTCCATCCGCCCGGTCTCCGGGATCTGCGGGAACGGCTCGGCGTGGTCGCGCAGGATGGTGCCGAAGACCCCGAGGTCGCCGTCGGTGAACGCCGGGTCCACGTAGGAGTCCAGGGTGACCGGCAGCGTGCCGTACTCCTTGTTCAGCTCGGTCTGCACCACCCGGCTGGTCAGGAACTCCACGAGCTGGAGCGAGGACTTGCGGTCGTCGGTGTCCGCGAACACGGTGACGTTCACCCCGGCCACCATGGTCTGGGTGTCCAGGCCGCCCTCCGGCCGGGGATCGAGCACCGGCACCGGCGCGACCGCGAAGTCGCTGAAGCCTTCCGACTGCAGCACGCCCAGGGTGTTGGTCTGGGCGATGGTCATGGCGGCCTTGCCGTCCGCGAACGCCTGGTTGGAGTCGAAGTTCTGGATGGTGGCGTCGGCCGGGTCGACCACCCGGTGCTCGGCCAGCAGGTCGATGTACCGCTTCACGGCCGCCACCTGCGGTTCGCTGTCGAACTGCGGGGTGCCGTCGTCGGCGAAGAGCGAACCGCCGTGCTGGCGGCCCAGGATGAAGGCGAAGTGCGAGTTGACGCCGACGTCCGCGCCGCCGAGGGTGATGCCCCACTGGTCGGGGACGCCGTCGCCGTCGGTGTCCCGGGTCAGTTCCTCGGCCACCTCCACGAACTCGTCCCAGGTGGCCGGGGGCTCCTCGATCCCTGCCTCGGCGAACATCCGGGTGTTGTAGTAGAGCCCGTACGCCTGGCCGTAGAGCGGCACCGCGATCGGGTCCTCGTAGCGCGGGCCGGTGGCCGCCATGCTGGAGGGGAGGAACTTCTCCGCACCGCCGATGGCCTCCAGTTCCAGCAGTCCCAGGGTCAGGAAGGCCCCGGTCTCCTGGAGGGACGTCGACCAGGTGTTGCCGATGTTGAGCACGTCCGGGCCGTTTCCGGTGCGTACCGCCTCCTGGATGCGGTCCCAGAGCTCCGACCAGGGGATGACCTCCAGGTCCACCTCGATGCCGGTGCGCTCGGTGAACTCCTTGAGATGGCGGCCGAGGATCTCCTCGTCCTCCTCCACCGACGGCGCCATGTTGGTCGCCCAGTAGCTGATCCGCTTGCCGTCCTCGGAGGCTCCGAGCACCCCGCAGCCCGTCAGACCCAGACTCGCCCCCAGTGCCAGCGCCAATGTCCCCGCCAAGAATCCGCGACCTCTCATCGCGCCCCTCCTTTGAGCCGGTCGGGTTCGGCACCCTATGCGTTTTGGACAACTATGGGACCGCTCCCATCAACGTGATATAGATCACAATCCATCCCGGATCTGCATGATCCTCCACCCACCGGTCAAGCGCCGTGGACGGCCGTCCGGAGCGGGGAACAAACCCCGGCCGCCTCCGGTTGGCACAGGTGCCCGCAGATACCCCCACCCGTACCGAACAGGTACTTCCAGGAAGGTGACCAGCCCGATGCCGACCATCGAGTTGACCAAGGAAAACTTCGACACCTCTGTCAAGAGCTCCGACATCGTGCTGGTGGACTTCTGGGCCGCGTGGTGCGGACCCTGCCGGATGTTCGCGCCGGTCTTCGAGCAGGCCGCCGAGAAGCACGAGGACATCGTCTTCGGCAAGGTCGACACCGAGGCCGAGCAGGAGCTGGCCGCGGCGTTCCAGATCTCGTCCATCCCGACCCTGATGGCGATCCGCGACGGCGTGATCCTTTACGCCCAGCCGGGTGCGCTGCCCGGACCCGCGCTGGAGGACCTGATCAGCAAGGTGCGTGAGGTCGACATGGACGACGTGCGGCGGAAAATCGCCGAACAGAGCGCCGCGGAGTAAGACACCCCTTGCCCCCGCCCGGGGCCGGCGCGCACCCGCGCCCGGCGGAGTGCCGCGACGGCGGCACCCCCCGTACCCGCCCCCGGCGCCGCACGGACGGCTGCACCCGTCAGCCGGTGAGCCGGTGAGCCGGTGAGCGGCGGGGCCGCCGGAGGCGCACTCAGCGCTCCACGGGCAGCCCGCCGGGCTCCTTGATGCGCTTCATCACGATCTGGGAGTTCACCTCGGTGACCCCGGGGAGTGTGGTGAGGCGTTCGATCCACAGGCGTTCGTAGGCGGTGATGTCCGCGACCGCGATCCGCAGCAGGCAGCCGGGGCTGCCGAACAGCCGGTAGGCCTCCAGCACGTCCGGGATGTCGCGCAGCGCCGCCTCGAACTCCTCCACCGCGCTGCGGTCCCGGCGCACCTCGATGGAGACCAGCACCTCGAAGCCGCGCCCCACCGCCGCCGGGTCGAGCACCGCGCGGTAGCCGAGGATCACCCCGGACTCCTCCAGCTGCCGGACCCGGCGCAGGCACGGCGAGGGCGTCAGACCGACGCGCTGGGCCAGTTCCTGGTTGGTCAGCCGGCCATCACACTGAAGCTCACGCAAGATGCTGCGGTCGATTGCGTCCATGGCGCAATCATTCCTCAGTACCCGCAGGTCAGCAGCCAGAATCCGCAATATCTTTGCGCGTAGATTCCCCTACCATTCTCCCTGGGCCTTTCCGGGCATTCTCCGGCCCCGCTGTCTCGCGCGCCGTTCGGCCGGCCAGGGCCGTCCGGTATCCCCCGCACCGAGGAGCTAAGGAGCACCGCAGGTGGCACGTGTCGTCGTCATCAGCACCGGCGGAACGATCGCCAGCCGCTGGCAGGGGTCCGGCTTCGCCGCCGAGGCGGCCGGCCGGGACGTCATGGCCGCGGCGGCCGTACCGGAAGGCGTCACGGTCGAGGTGGTGGACCTGTTCACGGTGAACAGTTCCCGCCTGACCACCGCCCACCAGCTCACCCTGCTGCACACCGTGCACGAGGTGCTGGCCGACCCCGGAGTCGCCGGTGTCGTGGTCACGCACGGCACCGACACCCTGGAGGAGTCCGCCTTCCTGGTGGACCTGCACCACGCCGACCAGCGTCCGGTGGTCTTCACCGGCGCCCAGCGCCCGCTGGACTCCCCGGACGGCGACGCGGCCGGCAATCTGCACGACGCGCTGCTCACCGCCGCCTCCCCGGCCGCCCGCGGCCTGGGCGTGCTGGTGGTCTTCGACGGCCGGATCCACGCCGCCCGCGGCACGGTCAAGACCCACACCCTGGCCGACGACGCCTTCGCCGACCCCTCCGCCCCCCGGGTGGGTCACACCGGCTTCGGGACCATCACCGTGCAGCGCCGCCCGGAGCGCCCGCAGCCGTTGCCGCTCCCGGCTCCGCCCGCCGGTCCGGCACCCCGGATCGACATGGTGATGCACCACTGCGATGCCGACCCGGTGCTGCTCAACGCGGCGGTGGCGGCCGGCGCCCGGGGCCTGGTGCTGGTCGCGGCCGGCGCGGGCAACGCCACCCCGGAGATCGCCGGGGCGGTGGCCGACGCGGTCGCCGCGGGCGTGCTGGTGGCGGTGACCACCCGGGTACCGGGGGGCACGGTGGCCGAGCTCTACACCGGTGGCGGCGCCGTCGACCTGGCCGCGGCCGGGGCGGTGCTCACCGGCACCCTGCGCGCCGGCCAGGCCCGCACCGCCGTGCTGGCCGCGCTGCTCGCGGACGTCCCCGCGGCCGAGCGCCCGGAGCTGCTGCGCCGCCTCACCGCCGCGCACCACCCCACGGCCGCGGCCGTCCCCGCACCGGCCGCAC
>NZ_WTLH01000319.1 GCF_011421595.1 Streptomyces sp. YIM 98790
GCCGGCCGGGGGCCGGCGGCCGCCGGCCCGCCGGGGGCCGACCCGGCATCGCGGGGACTGGCACTGGAGCCGGGCACGGCCTCTCCCTGGGGCGCGACGACGACACTGGCGGGCGGCAGCGGAGCACCGGAGACACCGGAGACACCGGGCACGTGGTGCCGTCTCCGCGGCCGGAGCCGCCCGGGGCGTCCGGCGGAGGGCGGGCCGGGGCCGGATGCCCGTCCGGTGCCGCTGCCGGTCGCCCCAGGGTAAGCCGCTTCAATCGGCCATGCTGCTGACGGTCATCAGCTGAGACCGGCGGGCATGGCGCGGTGCCCGTCGGACGCGGCCGGACGCGGCCGGACCCGGGCGGCGGGCCGGGCGGCCCTGGCCGGCGGGCCGGCCTCACCGGGCCGGAGCAGCAGGGAGAGCAGGGCGGTGCTCACCACCAGCGCACCGGCCAGGGTGGCCACCGGGTGGCCGCCGGACACGCCGAGCACCGCCTGCACCAGCAGGGCGCCGCTGAGCGCGGACACCGGGCCGGTCGCCAGGGTGAGCTGCCGGGGATGGGGGAAACGGTGGGGGAGCCGGCGGAGCGCGGACCAGGAGACAGCGGTTCCGAGGACCAGTGAGCCGAGCAGTTCCCAGTACATTGCGGACGCCTCCCGGGCGGGGGTACCGGTGGGACCTCTGCGGTCCTACCCAGGGGACACCGCGCAGCAAACGGCCGCACACAAAACGGCGGCCGGGCCAATGCCACGGCCGCCGTTCCGGCAACTGCCGTCCCCTGCGCGCCCCTTGCTCCCGCCCCGCGCGCCGCCGCCCGGGCCCCGGCGGGCCCNCTACCCAGGGGACACCGCGCAGCAAACGGCCGCACACAAAACGGCGGCCGGGCCAATGCCACGGCCGCCGTTCCGGCAACTGCCGTCCCCTGCGCGCCCCTTGCTCCCGCCCCGCGCGCCGCCGCCCGGGCCCCGGCGGGCCCGCGGCATCCAGGCGCGGTGCGTCCGGCCGGACGGCCGGACGGACGGTGCGGTCAGGGTGACCGGGACTCCCGGAGGCTCACAGGGCTCCGAAGCCCACCTTGCGGGCCACGGCTTCGCCGATCTCCACATAGGCCACCCGGTCGGCCGGGACCAGCACCTGACGGCCGTGCTCGTCAACCAGCCTGAGCACCTTGGTCTCGCCGGAGAGCGCGCCGGTCACCGCGCTCTCCACCTCCTCGCGAGACTGCCCGCTGTCCAGAACGATCTCGCGCGGCGTGTGCTGAACGCCGATCTTGATCTCCACGGCTTGTCCCTCCGCATGCTCCGTGACGTGCGCGATGAGCCGCGCCGCCGTACGCCCCAGCGTAGCCGGGCGGCGGTGCGCGCCCGGCCGCGCCGGGGCACGCCCAGAGCGAACAGTACGCGGGTGGACCCGCACGGCACTCCCGGTCAGGCGGCCGGGGAGTCGGGGTGCATGGGGAAGCCGGCGATGCCGCGCCAGGACAGCATGGCGGTCAGCCCCTTGGCCACGTCCCGCGGCACCGGCTGCCCGGAGCTGAGCCAGTAGCGCGCGGTCACCTGCGCCATGCCGCACAGGCTGACCGCCAGCAGCATGGCCTGCTCCTGCGGCAGGTCGGTGTCCTCGGCGATCACCTCGCTGACCGCCTCCGCGCAGTCCAGCGAGACCTTGTCCACCCGCTCCCGCACGGCCGGCTCATTGGTCAGATCCGATTCGAAGACCAGCCGGAAGGCGCCGCCCTCCTGCTCGACGTAGTCGAAGTAGGCGTCCATGGTGGCGGCGACGCGCTGCTTGTTGTCGGTGGTCGACTCCAGCGCCTGCCGCACCGACTGCACCAGCGCCTCGCAGTGCTGGTCCAGCAGGGCCAGGTAGAGCTCCAGCTTGCCCGGGAAGTGCTGGTACAGCACGGGCTTGCTGACCCCCGCCCGGTCGGCGATGTCGTCCATCGCCGCCGCGTGGTAGCCCTGGGCCACGAACACTTCCTGAGCCGCGCCCAGCAGCTGGTTGCGTCGGGCCCGGCGCGGCAGGCGGGTGCCGCGGGGGCGAGCCTCGGTCTGCTCGATGGCTGTCACTCCGCCTCCCAGTGGTCTCTCTCGCGCGGGCTACGTCCGACGACATGTGCCGCGGCCGCAATCGTACGTTCGGGTAACCCCGGTCCGCGCGCTTCAGGTGCGGAATTCCACTCCGCGGACAGAATCTGTCCACCCGGTGTGCCGGCGGGGCGCCGCCCGCCCCGGCGCCAATCCTGCCGTACCCGCCCTTACCGGACGGCGGGCGGCGGGCCGCGGGCCGCGGGGGCTCAGCGGTAGTCCTCGTCCTCGTCCTCGGCGACCACCCGGGCCTGCTCGGCGAGGTCCGCCGGATTCGCCTCCCCGCTCCCGGGCGGCAGCGGCTCGTCCTCGCCGGCCCGCAGCTCGGCCCGCTGCTCGGCCGCGTCGGCCTCCGGCGTCTCCAGTCCGGCCTCGCGCTCCTCCTCCAGCAGTTCGTCGACGATCTCCGGCTCCGTGGGGTCGATGGACACCGCGATGCACCTCCCTGACCTGCGCGTGACCGGCGGCTCCCCAGCGTAGACGCGGTACTGCGCGGATGCGAACGCGGGATGTGACCCCGGACACGTTTCCGGGACTGCGAGGGCCCCTAGTATTGCGCTATGTCATCGACCGAAGCGCGGCGCGCGGACGCGGTGCTGGCCGCCGCGGAGAGCTGGCCCGGTGTCCGGGACGGCGAGACCATGCGGTCCGTCGCACTGCCCGGGATGACACTGTCCATACGACGCCGGGCCGCGGCCCGGGACGAACTCGAACCCGCGCTGTTCGTGCACGGACTCGGCGGCTCCTCCCGCAACTGGTCCGCCCTCATGCAGCGCCTGTCGGACACCGTCGAGTGCGAGGCCCTGGACCTGCCGGGCTTCGGCGCCTCCCCGCCCGCCGACAGCCGTGACTACACCATCTCCGGGCACGCCCGGGCCGTGGTGCGCTGCCTGGAGGCCAGCGCGCGCGGCCCCGTCCATCTGATGGGCAACTCGCTGGGCGGCGCGGTCGCCACCCGCGTCGCCGCCTTCCGCCCCGATCTGGTGCGCTCCCTGACCCTCGTCTCCCCGGCCCTGCCCGAGTGGCGCCCGCAGCGCACCGCGCTGCCCACCGTCCTGCTCGGCGTGCCCGGCGCCTCCTGGCTGCTGCGCCGGGCCGCCGGCGACTACCCGCCGGAGCAGCGGGCCCGCGGCGTGCTGCGGCTGTGCTACGGCGACCCGGCGCGGATCACCCCCGAGGAGTTCTCGGGTGCGGTGGCCGAGCTGGAGCGGCGCCAGGTCCTGCCGTACTTCTGGGAGTCCCTGACCGCCAGCACGCGCGGTCTGCTCAACGCCTTCTCGGTCGGGGGGCAGCAGTCGCTGTGGCGGCAGGCCGAGCGGGTGCTCGCGCCCACCCTGCTGATCTACGGCGGACGGGACCGGCTGATCTCCTTCCGCATGGCCCGGCGGGCCAGCGCCGCCTTCCGCAACTCGCGGCTGGTGACCCTGCCGGACGCCGGCCATGTGGCCATGATGGAGTTCCCGGACGCGGTCGCGGACGCGTTCCGGGACTTCCTGGACCATCACGCCTCCACCTCACCCCGGCCCGCACGGGCGGGCGACGACGACAGCGGCGGAGGCTGAGCGTCCCGATGGACCGACGGACTTCCCAGCACATGGGTGCGTACACCGCGGAACGCCCGCAGGGCGCGGTGCCGCGGCCGGTCACCCCGGTCGGCGGGACCGGGAGCGGGAACCGGACGATGCCGCGGCCGCGGCAGGAGTACGTGGACGCCTTCGACGGGGACTGGCCGAGCGGCGCCCATCCGGTCGTCGGGCATCCGCCGGCATCCGCCGGGGCACCCCGGGAGCAGGGCGGGGCCCGGGCCGAGCGGTCCGCGGAGCGGGCCGGCCGGCCCGCTCCGGCCGCGTCCGC
>NZ_WTLH01000032.1 GCF_011421595.1 Streptomyces sp. YIM 98790
GCCGGGCATCGGCGGGCCGGCGCCCGCGCAGCCGCACGCGCCCGGCGGGGACGGGGTGTGGAAGCGGGTCACGGCCGGCGGGGACCGCCTGGACGGCTCGCTTCCCGTGCACTGACGCGGAGGGCTCGCGCGCCTCGCGCACATGCGGAGGGCCGCGACCCGGCTGGGTCGCGGCCCTTCTCCTCGGCCCGGGGCTGCCGCCCGGGATGCTGCTCTCCGCTGCGGCCGGCGGCACGGCGCGGCCGGCGGCACGGCGTGGTCAGAGCCGGACGCCGTCCAGGACCGGCCCCACCGGCAGTTCGGACACCGGCAGGCCGCCCAGCATGTCCAGTGCGCCGGCCTCGGTGGGCACCCCGCCGATGCTGCCGTTCTGGAGGATGTCGTTGCCCACCACCTCGGACACCGGGGTGTTCAGCGGGGTCTGCCGCAGCAGCGGGGTGCCGGCCGCCTCCTGCAGGGTGGTCTCCACCAGGCCCTGGCCGGCGGTGACCGTCCGGGCCCCGTCCGGCAGGATGGCGCCGAGCTGGTCGGGCACGCTCCGCACCGTGCTGTCCACGGCATCGTTCAGGGGCCCGGTGACGGCGGCTGCGCTGCCCGCTGCGGCGACGGCGAAGGCCGCACCGAGCGCGGCGGCTCCCAGGGAATTCACGGTGGCCTGCTTCATCGTTTTCCGTCCTTGCGTGGAGATCGTGTGGGGTGGGGGATCGAGCAGCGCAAGGACGATAGCCGGGCACCGGCCCCCGGGCAACGAACCGATAAACGCAGGTGTCGTCCCGGATTTGCCGGGGAAAAATCCTGCCGGCGCCGGAGAATCCGGCACCGGCGGGGTATCGGCCGAGTATCGGCAGGTCAGGTCACGTTCCCCTGCGCAGCGGTGAACAGCCATTCCGAACGCAGACCGGCATATCCTGGTTTGATCACATCATTGATCATGGCGAGACGTTCATCAAAAGGAATGAATGCGGATTTCATCGCATTGACGGTGAACCACTGAAGATCCTCCAGGGTGTAATGGAATGCCCGGACGAGGTGCTCGAACTCCCGGGTCATACCGGTGCCGCTCATCAGCCGGTTGTCGGTGTTGACGGTGACCCGGAAGCGGAGGCGGCTGAGCAGCCCGATGGGGTGCTCGGCATAGGAGGCGGCGGCCCCGGTCTGGAGATTGGAGGTGGGGCACATCTCCAGGGGGACGCGCTTGTCCCGCACATAGGCGGCCAGCCGGCCCAGCCGCACCCGGCCGTCGGCGTCCGTCGTGATGTCGTCGATGATCCGCACCCCGTGGCCCAGCCGGTCGGCGCCGCACCACTGGAGCGCCTGCCAGATGGACGGCAGGCCGAAGGCCTCGCCGGCATGGATGGTGAAGTGGTTGTTCTCCCGCTTCAGATACTCGAAGGCGTCCAGGTGACGGGTGGGCGGGTAACCGGCCTCGGCCCCGGCGATGTCGAAGCCGACCACGCCCTGGTCCCGGTAGGCGTTGGCCAGTTCGGCGATCTCCCGGGAGCGGGCGGCGTGCCGCATGGCGGTGAGCAGGGCACCGGCCCGGATGCGGTGTCCATCCCGGGCGGCCAGCCGCTCACCCTCCCGGAAGCCGTCGTTGACCGCCTCCACCACCTGCTCCAGGGTCAGGCCGCCCTCCAGGTGCTGCTCGGGGGCGTAGCGGACCTCGGCGTAGACCACGCCGTCCGCGGCCAGGTCCTGCACGCACTCGGCGGCCACCCGGAACAGCGCGTCCCGGGTCTGCATGACCGCGCAGGTGTGCGCGAACGTCTCCAGATAGCGCTCCAGGGAACCGGAGTCGGCGGCCTCCCGGAACCAGGCGCCGAGCCGCTCCGGATCGGTCTCGGGCAGCCGGTCGTAGCCCTGTTCACGGGCCAGCTCGGCCACGGTGGCCGGGCGCAGTCCGCCGTCGAGGTGGTCGTGCAGCAGCACCTTGGGGGCGCGCAGGATCTGGTCCGGGGTGGGCACATGGCCCGTCCCGGTGCCCTGGCTGCCGCCCGGTCCGGTGCCGGGATTCGGGTGGTGACTGTCGTTCATCCGCCGACTCTACGCCTACGCGCGTAGATGCGCATCCCGGCTGCCGCGAACACCCCTCTCCCGCGCCCTTCCCGCGCCCTTCCCGCCCCTTCCCCGCATCCTTCCGGGAACGCATCCGGGCCCGCACCCGGCAGGGGCGGGAGTTCAGGGGTGCGGGGGGAGAACCTTGCCGCGGCGGCCGAGCAGGAACTGCTTGAACGCGGCGACCGGTGCCGGATCGGGGCCGCCGCCCGCCATCCAGGCCACCCCGATGTCCCGGGCGGTGCGCGGCGCGGTCACCGTCAGCTCGCTCACCCCCGGCCGGGGCACCGTCGGCGGCGGCAGCAGCGCCACCCCCAGCCCGGCCGCGACCAGCCCGCGCAGCGTCTCCGCCTCCTCCCCCTCGAAGGCCACCCTGGGCTGGAACCCGGCTTCCCGGCACAGCCGTTCGGTGAGAGTGCGCAGGCCGTAGGCGGGTTCCAGCATCACGAACGGCTCCTCGGCCGCCTCGGCCAGCCGGATACGGCGGCGGCCGGCCAGCCGGTGGCCCTCCGGCACCACCAGCCGCAGCCGCTGCTCGTCCAGCCGCCGGGTGACCAGATCGGGCGCGTCCGGTATCGGCGAGGTCAAGCAGAGGTCCAGCTCGCCGGCGCGCATCCGCTCGACCATGTCCTCGCCGTAGCTCTGCACCAGGGCGAACCGCACTCGCGGGTGACCGGCGCGGAACTCCCGGATCAGCGCGGGCACCGTCTCCGGGCCCATGGTGTGCAGAAAGCCGAAGGCGACCTTGCCGGCGGCCGGATCGGTGTCGGCCCGCACCTGCTCGGCGGCGCGCTCCACCTCGTCGAGGGCACGCCGCACCGCCCGGGCGAAGGAACGGCCGGCCGGGGTGAGCGAGACGGCACGGCCGCGCCGGGCCAGCAGCGCCACACCCAGGTCCTCCTCCAGCCGGGCCATGGAACGGCTCAGGGTCGACTGGGGCACGCCCAGGTCGCGGGCGGCCCGGGTGATGTGCTCGTGCCGGGCCACGGCCGCGAACTGGGCCAGCCGGGGAGTGAGCAGCGCCGCCCAGGATTCCGCGGGAGCGACGGTCTCCCCTGTGACGGAAATGTCTTTTCTGTTGCCCGGTGATGACATGGCAGCCCGCCACCTCTCGTTATGCACAACAGCATCGATTCCAGCAGATTCGTGCATTGGACGCATCAGAAAGGGCGGCCTACCTTCGTGACATGCCCAGCGCACCGTCCGGGGCTCCCGCCACCGCGGGGGCCTCCGCTCCGCCGTTCCCGTCCACCGGCCACCCGGCCTCCGCCACCACCACGGCCGCCACCGCCACGGCCGGCACGGACCACCCGCATCCGTCGCCGTCACCGCTGCGCATCAACCTGGCCCTGTTCGGCCTCGGTGTGGCCACCTTCGCCCTGCTGTTCTCCACCCAGGCCCTGCTGCCGGAGATCACCGCCGCGTTCGCGGTCCGCCCGGACCAGGCGAGCTGGACGGTCTCGGCGACCACCCTGGCCCTGGCCGCGGCCGTGCTGCCGCTCAGCCTGCTCTCCGAGCGGGTCGGCCGGCGCGCCATGATGACCGGTTCGGTCGCTGCCGCGGTGGCGGTGGCCCTGGTGCTGCCGTTCGTCCCCGGACTGCCCGCGCTGATCGCGCTGCGTGCCGTGCAGGGCGTGGCCCTGGCCGGCATCCCGGCCTCGGCGGTGGCCTACCTCTCCGAGGAGCTGGACAAGCGGGCCATGGTGGGCGCGGTCGGCCTGTTCATCGCGGGCAACAGTGTGGGCGGCATGTCCGGCCGGATGGCCGGCGGCTGGGTGGCCCAGGGCTACGGCTGGCGCGCCGGGCTGGCCGCGGTCGCCCTGCTGGCCCTGGCCGGTGCCGTGGCCTACCGGGCGCTGCTGCCCCGGCCGCGCGGCTCCGGCGCGGCGGCCCGGCCGCGCCTGCGGGAGCTGACGGCCACCGTCGGCGGGCATCTGGCCAGCCCGCTGCTGCTGCGGCTGTTCGCCATCGGGGCGCTGCTGATGACGGTCTTCAACGCGGTGTACACGGCGATCGCCTTCCGGCTGGCCGAGGACCCGTTCGGGCTGTCGTCCGGGATCGTCGGCTCGGTGTTCGTCATCTTCCTGGTGGGCACCGGCTCCTCCTCGCTCACCGGCCCGCTGGTGGACCGGCTGGGGAGGCGCGGCGCGCTCTACGCGGCCTTCGGCGCGGTCGGCGCGGGCCTGCTGCTCAGCCTGTGGGACAGCCTGCCCGCGGTGCTGCTCGGCCTGGTGCTGGTCACGGGCGGATTCTTCTCGGGCCACGCGGTGGCCTCCGCCTCGGTGGGACGCGTGGTCGACCACGGCCGGGCCCAGGCGGCGGCGCTCTACCAGGTGGGCTACTACGCCGGGGCCAGCGCGGGCGGCGTCCTGGGCACGCTGGCCTACCACTGGTCCGGCTGGCCGGGCACCGTGGTGCTGTCCTCTGCCGCGCTGCTGGTCAGCGCCGCCCTCACGCTCTATGCCACGCTGCGTGCGGCGTCGGCCTCCCGCGCGGTGGCCGCGCCGGGGTGAGGGCCGCGCCGCGCGCCGGGGGCGTACGACAGGCAATTCCCTTGCCGCCGTTGCCGGTTCGGGACCGAAGCGCAACCGCGGGGGCCGGTGGAGCGTGATAGCACGGGCACACCCCGTTGCTCCGCTCCTTCCCGCGACCACCGACCACCCGACAGGGGAGCCGTCATGACGCTCTACGGCCCCGGCGCGCCGGTTCCGCCCTTCCCCCCGGCCACGCCCCCGCCCTCCGCCCCGCCACCGGGCAACAGCGCGGCCCGCGGCGCGGCCGCCGCCGCGCTCAACATCACCGCGCTCGGCGCCGGTTATCTCTATCTGCGCCGCTGGCGGCGGGCCGCGGCGGCCCTGGGCATCACCCTGCTGCTGGTGCTGCTGGCAACCTGGCTGGAGGCGCCGGGCGGGCGGGTGGTCTGGGCGGCGGTGTTCCTGCTGTGGGCGGCGGCCACCGCGGTGGACGGCCGGCGGCTGGGCCTGGCCGCACCGGGCCCGGGCCCCCGCCGCCCCTGGCCGGCGCCGGTCGCCGCCGTGGCGCTGCTGGCCCTGGTGGCGAGCGGCTACCTGGGCTACCAGGCGCTGCCCGGACAGGCCCTGGAGGACGCGGAAACGGCACACGCCGCCGGGAACTGCGCACGCGCCTCGGGCCTGTACGACAAGGCGCTGTCCGCCCGCTACGCCCTGGCCTTCCACGGCCGGGACGCCGCCGCGGCCAAGGGCCGCAACGGCTGCGGCATCGTGCTGCGGGCCGAGCAGCAGGCCGAGCGGGAGTCGTGGGCCGAGGCGGTCTCGTCCTACACCTCCTACATCGGCCTCTACGGCGGCGAGCCGCCCTGGGACGGCGCGCACGCCCGGCTGGCCGGCCTGCGGCTGGCCCATGCCGACAGCCTGGTGGAGCAGGCGTCCGGCAGCGCCATCGAGGCCGCCGACAACTTCTACCTGCGGGCCTTCGACGAGTACGTCACCCTGCGCGGCGAGCAGCCCGGCTCCTCCGAGGCCGCCGAGGTCCCGGGCCGCCTCGACGCGCTGTGGGACACGGCGACCGCTTCCCTGGCCGCCGAGGACCACTGCACGGCAGTGCGCGAGCTGCGCTTCTTCACCCGGCTTCCGGAGGAGTCCGGGGCACCGGAGGAGTGGGCGGCAAAGGACGCCGCGCGGCTGGCGGACCGGGCCGGCGGCGCGCTCCCCGCCGAGCTGCTGGCCTGCGGCAAGAGCTCGTACCGGAACGCCGACTGGGATGCCGTGGAGCGCAGCTTCGGCGATCTGCTGGCCGAGTTCCCGGACAGCGAGCAGAGCGGGAAGGTGCCCGGCACCCTGGAGTCGTTCCGCAAGGCCACGGCCGGCGACCTGTCCGGGGCCAAGGGCTGCGCGGCCTTCGAGGAGCTGGAGTTCCTGATCGGGCTGCCCGGCGGCCCGGCCGGCTTCGACGGCAAGACCTACGAGGAACTGGCCGGCCGGGCGGAGAACTCCCTGGCCGAGGCGCTCTACCAGTGCGGCAGCGCGGCCTTCGAGGACGGCGACTACGACACCGCCGAGGACCACATGCGGACCGTGGTGGACGAGCACGACACGCACGACCGGGCGGACCACGCCGCGGACATCCTGATCGCCATCGAGATCGCCCGGATCGGTGAGGGCGTGACCGGCGAACTGCCGCCGCCCTCCGCCGCGGGCAGCGCACCGGGCGGAACCACCACGGTGACCATCATCAACGACTCGGGCGAGGATCTGGAGATCCTGTACACCGGGCCGGAGACCGGCACCGCGTCGGTGGCCTCGCCGGGCGGCGGTGGCGGCCAGTGCCTCTCGCCGTCCGGCAAGCCCTCGGTGACCCTGGAACTCCGGCCGGGCGACTACTCCGTGGTGGCACGCGCCACCACCGGCAACGTCACCCCCTACTACGGCTCCTGGAACCTGGCCTCCGGCACCGCCTACAGCGACTGCTACTACATCACCTTCGGTTTCTGACCGCCGCGGCTCCCGCCGCGCCGCATCCCGGCCTCCGTGCCCCCGCCGCGGGCGGGGGCACGGAGGCCGGGATCAGTAGCGGGAGGCGCCGGCGTCCCGGGACAGGCCGGGCGCGGGGCCGGGGAGGGCGGCGGCCAGCTGCCGGTGGCCGAGGCGGACGGCCTGCACGTCGTCCATGTCCGGGTCGCCCAGGGCGTGCAGGGCGTGCAGGGCGGCGGTCACGGAGCCGGTCAGCGCCTCGCGCTCATCGGCCGGGAGGGGGTCGTGCGGGCCGCGTGACGCGGCGGCGCTCTCCACCAGTTCGCGGGTGAGGCGGCGCAGGTCTTCCTCGGTGAGGGTGCGCTTCTCGCCGCGGAAGGTGACCAGGGCGGACAGGCGCACCGGGCGGCCGGTGAGCCCGGCGCCCGGCTCCTCCGGGTGAAAGAGTTTCCTGACCAGCGGGGTGACGGCGGTGGAGCCGAGCCGCAGTGCGATACCCGCGAGTCCCTCTTCCTCCCCCCGGGCGGCACGGTTGCCCCTCCGAGTCTGCCGCATCGGCGGGGCGGGAGGGGTCAGAGGCCGAGGATGATCTTGGCGGTGGTGAAGTAGATGATGAGGCCGGTGGCGTCGACCAGGGTGGTGACCATGGGGGCGGAGACCACGGCCGGGTCGATGCGGAGCCTCTTGGCCAGCAGGGGCATGGTGCCGCCCACGGTGGAGGCCCAGCCGCAGATGACGATCAGGGTGATGCCGACGATCAGCGCGATGTCGGCGCCGACGAACAGGCCGCCGATCAGCGCGCCGACCACGGCGAGCAGGGTGCCCAGCACCAGTCCGGTGCGGCATTCCCGCCAGATGACCCGGAACAGGTCGGAGACCCGGACCTCGCCCACCGCCAGGGCGCGCACCGCCGCGGTGGCGGCCTGGGCGCCCGCGTTGCCGCCGGCGCCGATCAGCAGCGGGATGAACAGCGCCAGGGCGGTGACCTCCTCCAGGGTGGCCTCGAAGAAGCGGTTGACCGAGACGGTCAGGGTGGCGGCGACCAGCAGCAGCATCAGCCAGACCGCCCGCGCGCGGGCCAGCCGGAGCACGCCGACCGACATGTAGTGCCGTTCCAGCGGCTCGGCACCGGACTGCCGGGCGGTGTCCTCGGTGTCCGCGGCCTCGATGACCTCCACCGCGTCGTCGATGGTGAGCAGGCCGACCAGCCGGTCCTCGCTGTCCACCACCGGCAGGTCGAGCATGTTGGTCTCGCGCATCAGGCGGGCGGCCTGCTCGGCCGGGTCGGTGGCCCGGGCCCGGGGCGGTTCGGTGTCGACAAGCTGGGCGACCTGCACGTCCGGGTTGCTCAGCACCAGGTCGCGCAGTTCCACGATGCCGGTGAGGCGGCGGCCGGTGTCCACCACCGGCAGGGTGTAGATGGTCTCGGCGTGCGCGCCGCGCAGCCGCACCACGTCCAGCGCCTCGGCCACGGTCAGGTTCTGCTGGAGCGCCACGGTCTCGGGGGTCATGTAGCGGCCGACCGAGCCCTCGGGGTAGCCGAGCAGCGCGGCGGTCATGTGCCGCTCGTGCGCGCTCAGCCCGGCCAGCACCCGGCGGGCGACCTTGGCCGGCACCTCGCCCAGCATCCGCGCCCGGTCGTCCGGGTCCATGCCCTCGACAAGATCGCGGAACGCCTGGTCACGCAGCCCTTCCAGGATCTGCTGCTGGTCGACCGGATCGAGTTCCTCGAAGACTTCGAGCGCACGGTCCTTGTCGAGCAGACGGAAGGCGACGACGGAATTCACCGCGTCCATCCGCGCGATCTCGTCGGCGATGGAGTAGGCGGGCTGGGTCTCCAGCCACTCCATGGCCCCGGCGAGGTCGTGCTCCTCCAGCAGGACAGGCAGATGCGTCATGACGGGGTACCCCCTGACAACGGAATGCGGTCACTGAACCATCCGGTGTTCGCGCACACGCCTGGTGTCCCAGGGGCCGTCGCGGCGGCAGCTCGTCAGGCTGTCAGGCGGACCTGGGCGCGGGGGCGCGGCGCCGGGGATGACTGGGAGGCTCGCTGCGCATGACAGCACCACCTCCCGCAGGGACATTGACCTTCCGCCGAAACCGTTCTTCAGGCTACATCGAGCAGGAAAAGATCATGACAGAAAGTCCGGCATAAAGGACAGCGAATCGGGGAGGATTCACGGAATGTGCGCCGTCGCGCAACCGGACGCGGGGCATGCTCCGCCGCCCGCCGCCCCCGCAGGGGCCGGTGCGGACGGGGACGCCGGGCGCGGGGAACGGGGATGCCCGGCGCGGTGGGCGGGGTTTCAGGCGATGCGGTCCAGGATCAGCGGGGTGCGGGCCGGGGCGGGGACGGTGCCGTCCGCGTCGGGGGTGACGACCACGGCACCGTCCTCCAGTGCGGCCAGCGCGGCGGGGAAACGCTCGGGAGTGTCGGTGTGCAGGGTCAGCAGCGGCTGCCCGGCACTCACCCGGTCCCCCGGCCGGGCGTGCAGCTCGATCCCGGCGCCCGCCTGCACCGGGTCCTCCTTGCGGGCCCGGCCCGCCCCCAGCCGCCAGGCGGCGACGCCCACCGCGTAGGCGTCCAGCCGGGTCAGCACCCCGCTCGCCGGGGCGGGCAGGGTGTGCCGCTCGCGCGCCACCGGCAGCGGCGCGTCCGGGTCGCCGCCCTGCGCGGCGATCATCCGGCGCCAGACGTCCATGGCGCTGCCGTCGCGCAGCGCCCGCTCCGGATCGGCGTCCGGCAGCCCGGCCGCGTCCAGCATCTCCCGGGCCAGCGCCAGGGTCAGCCGCACCACGTCGGCGGGGCCGCCGCCGGCCAGTACCTCCACCGACTCCCGCACCTCCAGGGCGTTGCCGGCGGTCAGGCCGAGCGGGACGGACATGTCGGTGAGCAGCGCCACGGTGCGCACCCCGTGGTCGGTGCCCAGGCCGACCATGGTGGCGGCCAGTTCCCGGGCGTCGGCCAGGGTCTTCATGAAGGCGCCGGAGCCGACCTTGACGTCCAGCACCAGTGCGCCGGTGCCCTCGGCGATCTTCTTGCTCATGATGGAGCTGGCGATCAGCGGGACGGACTCGACCGTGCCGGTGACGTCCCGCAGGGCGTAGAGCTTGCGGTCGGCCGGGGCCAGGCCCTCGCCGGCCGCGCAGATCACCGCGCCGGCCGAGCCGAGCACGTCCAGCATCTCCTCGTTGCTCAGCCGGGCCCGCCAGCCGGGAATGGACTCCAGCTTGTCCAGGGTGCCGCCGGTGTGGCCCAGTCCCCGGCCGGAGAGCTGCGGCACGGCCGCGCCGCAGGCGGCGACCAGCGGCGCCAGCGGCAGGGTGATCTTGTCGCCGACGCCGCCGGTGGAGTGCTTGTCCGCGGTGGGCCGGGGCAGGCCGGAGAAGTCCATCCGCTCACCGGTGGCGATCATGGCGGCGGTCCAGCGGGCGATCTCCGCCCGGTCCATGCCGTTCAGCAGGATCGCCATGGCCAGGGCGGACATCTGCTCGTCCGCGACCTCGCCGCGGGTGTAGGCGCCGATGACCCAGTCGATCTGCTCGGGGGTGAGTGCGCGCCCGTCGCGCTTGGCCCGGATGACGGTGATGGCGTCCATGACGTGCGGCTCCTGGAAGAGGACGACGGGCCGGGCGGGACCGCGGCGAGCGGTCCGCGGCCGGTTAGGGATGCTGCGGGGCGGGGGGGCCGGCGGGGTGGCCGGCGGCGGGGGGGCCGGCGGGGTGGCCGGCGGCGAGGTGACCGGGGCCGAAGGACTGCGGCAGCAGGGCGGAGAGCGGCAGCTCCCCCTCGGGGGTGTCCATGCGCAGCTCCGGGCCGCCGTGCTCCAGCAGCAGCTGCCGGCACCGGCCGCACGGGGTGATGGTCCGGCCCTCGCCGTCGCAGCAGGTGAAGTGGGTCAGCCGGCCGCCGCCGGTGGCGTGCAGCGCGGAGACCAGTCCGCACTCGGCGCACAGGCCCAGCCCGTAGGAGGCGTTCTCCACATTGCAGCCGGTGAGGGTGCGGCCGTCCGCGGTGCGGGCGGCCGCGCCCACCGGGTAGCGGGAGTAGGGCGCGTAGGCCCGGGACATGGCCTCCCGGGCCGCCGCGCGCAGTTCCTCCCACAGCCCCTCGCCGGTGCCGGTCATGTGGACTGTCCCCTGCGGTAGGGCTTGCCGATGGCCCGGGGCACCCGCAGCCGCTGGGAGAACAGGGTCAGCACCACCAGGGTGGTGATGTACGGGCTGGCGGTGACCAGCTCGCCCGGCATGGTGTCGGTGACGGACCACCAGAACAGCAGCACCGCGGCCAGCGCGGCGTTGACCCCGGACGCCACCGTGACCCGCCGCGCCCGCACCGTCTGCCAGACGGCGACCGCGGCCAGCAGCACGGCGAAGAGCAGCAGGATGGCGTGCACGGTGTCGCCGCCGCCGCGGATCTGGAGCGCGTCCATGAAGCCGAACAGGCCCGCGCCGACCGCCACCCCGCCCGGCCGCCAGTTGCCGAAGATCATCGTGGCCAGGCCCAGGAAGCCGCGCCCGCCGGTCTGCCCGTCCTGGTACATGCGGATGAACACGGCCAGGTAGGCCCCGCCCAGCCCGGCCAGCGCGCCGGAGACCATCACCGCGATGTACTTGTACAGGTAGACGTTGACGCCCAGGGACTCGGTGGCCACCGGGTTCTCGCCGCAGGAGCGCAGCCGCAGGCCGAAGGAGGTCTTCCACAGCACGACGTAGGTGGCGATGAACAGCACCACGGCGATGACGGTCAGCCAGGACACCCGGGAGACCAGGGCGCCCAGCACCCCGGCGGTGTCCGAGACCAGGAAGAGGTTCTGGTCCTTGAGGTCGGCCAGCCATCCGGAGACGCCGGGGATGTTCATCTCGCCCAGGGGATCCATGCGTGGTGACTGTTTGTCGTTGCCGCCCTGCTCTCCTGCCTCGGTGCCCTCTCCGAACCACAGGTGGGCCAGGAACTGCACCACGCCCAGGGCGAGGATGTTGACGGCCACACCGGAGACGATGTGGTCCACGCCGAAGGTGACGGTGGCCACCGCGTGCACCAGGGCGCCCAGCACGCCGCCGATCACGCCGGCCAGCACGGCCGGCCACGGGCCGTACTGCCAGCCGATCCAGCCGGCGCCGAACATGCCGAGCATCATCATGCCTTCGAGGCCGATGTTGATCACGCCGGAGCGCTCGGACCACAGACCGCCCAGACCGGCCAGGCCGATCGGCACGGCCAGGCCCAGGGCGCTGCCCCACTGCCGGGCGTCGGTCAGGCTCGGGGTGTCGGTGACCACCCGGGCCAGGGAGAGCAGCAGCAGCCCGGCGGCGATGATCAGCAGGACCACCGGATAGCTCAGCCGCCGCCGGCCGCCGCGCTCCACCTTGCCGCGGACCTGCACCGGGTCCGGCGTGGTGTGAAGTTCCGTGCTCACTGGCCGACCTCCGCCGCGTCGTTCTTCCCGGGTCCGTTCTCCCCGGGCGCGTTCTTCCCGGCCCCGTTCCGGCCGGCCTGGGCGGCGGCGAGTTCGGCGCCGACCCGGCTCTGCTGGCGCCGCAGGCCCCAGCGCCGTACCAGTTCGTAGGCGATGACCACGGAGAGCACGATGGTGCCCTGCATCACGCCCACGATCTCCTTGCTGTAGCCCTCGAAGTCGAGGTGGTTGCCGGTGCGTTCCAGGAAGCCCCACAGCAGGGCGGCGAACGCCATGCCCACGGCATGGTTGCGGCCCAGCAGCGCGATGGCGATTCCGGTGAAGCCCATGCCGGTGGGGAAGTTGTTGCCGAAGTTGCCGGAGTCGTTGAGCAGGATCGGCATGCCCACCAGGCCGGCCGCGGCACCGGAGAGCAGCATGGCGCTGATCACCATGGTCTTCACATTGGCGCCGCTGGCCAGGGCCGCGGAGTCGGAGTGGCCCACCGCCCGCAGGTCGTAGCCGAAACGGGTGCGGCCGATCAGGAACCAGTAGCCGACGCCGGCCAGCACGGCGATCACCACGGTGCCCCACACCTTGCCGTTGCCGGTGTCGATGGTGAAGAACATGCTGGAGTCCGGCAGGTCCGGGGTGTGCACGATGTTCCCGGACAGCTCCGCCAGCCGGCCGTCCTTGAGCAGGTAGCCGACGAGCGAGCCGGTGGCGATGGCGTTCAGCATGATGGTGCTGATCACCTCGCTCACCCCGCGGGTGGCCTTGAGGTAGCCGGCGATTCCCGCCCACAGGCCGGAGACCAGCACCGCGGTGAGGATGATCAGCGGGATGTTGATGATCCCGGTCAGCGCCAGGGTTCCGCCCAGCCAGGCGGCGATCAGCGCGCCGACCTGGTACTGCCCGTCCACACCGATGTTGAACAGGTTCATCCGGAAGCCGATGGCCACGGCCACCGCGGACAGGTAGTAGGGGATCGCCTTGTTGATGATCCAGACCTGGCTGTCCGCCTTGGTCCCGTAGTCGAACATCAACCCGAAGGCGCGGAACGGGTTCTGGTCCGTGACCGCCATCACCAGGGCGATCAGCACAAAGGCCGTGAGCAGGGCCAGCGCCGGGGCGGCGGTGCCCAGCAGCAGCCGCTCCCGCCGGTGCGGGTCACGCACCAGACGGGTCAGGGGGGCAGCCAGCATGGCCATTACTCCTCACTTCCCCGGGCGCCGGACTCGCCGGCCGCACCGTCGTCACCGGTGCCGCGCCCGCCCTGGTGCAGCTCTCCGCCGGCGGCACCGGTCATGGCGGTGCCCAGCTCCTCCGGGGTGATGGCGGCCGGGTCGGCGCTGGCCACCAGCCGGCCCCGGTACATCACCCGCAGGGTGTCGGAGAGCCCGATCAGCTCGTCGAGGTCGGCGGAGATCAGCAGCACGGCCATGCCCTCGCGCCGGGCCTCGCGGATCTGGTCCCAGATCTGGGCCTGGGCGCCGACGTCCACGCCCCGGGTGGGGTGGGCGGCGACCAGCACCCGCGGCCGGTGGCTCATCTCCCGCCCGACGATCAGCTTCTGCTGGTTGCCGCCGGACAGGCTGGCCGCGGTGACGTCCACCCCCGGGGTGCGCACGTCGTACTCCTCCACGATCCGCTCGGTGTCCTTGCGGGCGTCGGCGCCGGTCAGCCAGGGACCGTTGCTGTTGGGGCGCTGGGTGACATGGCCGAGCATGCGGTTCTCCCACAGCGGGGCGCCCAGCAGCAGGCCGTGCCGGTGCCGGTCCTCGGGAATGTAGCCGACCCCGGCCTCGCGGCGCTTGCGGGTGGACGCCTGGGAGACGTCGTCGCCCTCCAGCCGGATCACGCCGCCGTCCGGCCTCCGCATGCCCATCACGGCCTCGACCAGCTCGGACTGGCCGTTGCCCTCCACGCCGGCGATGCCCAGCACCTCGCCGCGGTGGATGGTGAAGGTGATGTCGGACAGCACCTCGCGGACCACGCCCTCCGCGTCGGTGCCGGACAGGTGCAGCCCGGAGACCTCCAGCACCGGGGTGTCGGTCACGGTGGACTCGCGGGTCTCCGGCACCGGCAGCTCGGTGCCCACCATCAGCTCGGCGAGCTGCTTGGGGGTGGTCGCGGCCGGCTCCACCGAGGCGACCGTGGTGCCGCGCCGGATCACGGTGATCTCGTCGGCGACGGCCAGCACCTCGCCCAGCTTGTGGGAGATGAAGATGACGGTCAGACCCTCGGCCTTGAGCTCGCGCAGGTTGGCGAAGAGGGCGTCCACCTCCTGCGGCACCAGGACGGCGGTGGGCTCGTCCAGGATCAGGGTGCGGGCACCGCGGTAGAGGACCTTGAGGATCTCCACCCGCTGGCGGTCGGCCACGCCGATCTCCTCCACCAGCACGTCCGGGCGCACCCCGAGGCCGTAGGCGTCGGAGATCTCCTGGATGCGGCGGCGGGCGGCGGCACCGATGCCGTGCAGCTTCTCCGCGCCGAGAACGATGTTCTCCTGCACGGTGAGGTTGTCGGCGAGCATGAAGTGCTGGTGCACCATGCCGATGCCGCGCGCGATGGCGTCGGCGGGCGAGTGCAGGGTGACGGGTTCGCCGTCGAGGGAGATGGTGCCCTCGTCCGGCTTCTGCATGCCGTAGAGGATCTTCATCAGGGTGGACTTCCCGGCACCGTTCTCACCGATCAGGGCGTGCACGGTGCCGCGCCGGACGGTGATGTCGATGTCGCGGTTGGCCACCACGCCGGGGAAACGTTTCGTGATGCCGCGCAGCTCGACAGCCGGCGAGCCGTTGCCTGTCCCGGCGGAGGAGGCGGCTGGTGATGAGGCAGAGATGACGCACTCTCCTGGGGCGAAGGAGCAGGGCCTGGTCGGACGCCGACGCTATCGCGTCCCGGCCGATGCTACGCGCGTAGTCTTCCGAAGAGCGGCCCGGCGGGGAGGCTCGCCTCCGCGCCGGGCCCGGGTGCCGTTCCCGTTCCTGACCGCGGCGGGTCAGGGGGTCTGGCTGACCTCGATCTCGCCGCTGATGATGGCTTCCCTGGCGGTGTCGATCTCGCCCTTGATGTCGTCGATGAAGCCGCCGGAGGTGGCCAGGTAGACGCCGTCCTCGGCCAGGCCGTACTCGCCCACGCCGGTCAGCGGGTCACCCTCCTCCACGCTCTTGATCAGGTCGTAGACCGCGACATCCACCGCCTTGACCGCGGAGGTCAGGATGTGGTCCTGCCACTCCGCCAGGCCCTCCTGCTGGTACTGGTCGGAGTCGACGCCGATGGCCCAGACGCCCTCGTGCTTGGCGACCTCCTCGATGGAGCCGTTGCCGGAGGCGCCCGCCGCGGTGTAGATCACGTCGGCGTCGCGGACGATCATGCCGTCCGCCTTCTCCTTGGCCTTGGCCGGGTCGGCGAAGCCCGCACCGGTGCCGCTGTTCTCGTAGAGGTACTCGACCAGCACCTCGGCGTCCGGGTTGGTGTCGGTCACGCCCTGCGCGAAGCCGGCCTCGAACTTCTGGATCAGCGGGTTGTTCTCACCGCCGATGAAGCCGACCACATTGGACTGGGTCTTCAGCGCCGCGGCCACACCGGCCAGGTAGGACGCCTCGTGCTCGGCGAAGACCATGCTGTAGACGTTGTCCGCCTCCACCACGGAGTCCACGATGCCGAAGGTGGTGTCCGGGTACTGCTCGGCGGCCCGCTCCACGGCGGTGCCGTAGAGGAAGCCGACGCCGATCACCGGGTCGTAGCCGGCCGCGGCCATCTCGGTGAGGCGCTGCTCCCGGTCGGCGTCGGTCTCGCCCTCGCGGGCGGTCTGGTAGAAGACCTCGACGCCCAGCTCCTCCTCGGCCTTGTCACCGCCGCGGGCGGCCGACTCGTTGAAGGACTGGTCGTCGCGGCCGCCCACGTCGAAGGCGATGGCGGGACCCTTCTCCCCCTCCGACTCCGTCGAGCTCTCGCCGCACGCGGCGGCGGACAGCGCGAGCGCGACGGTGGCGGCCACCGATGCTGCAAGCTTGGATACGCGGCGCAAGAGACGTTCCCTTCGCTCGAAGCGCCTCGTTCGGCGCTGCTTTCGCGGAATAGTAACGCGCGTAGATCCCGCGATGCGGGAGGGAAGGCACCCGTTATCAATTCGTCGTGATCGCAATGCGCACGCAACACGACGGTGCCCCGGACGGTGACCGGCGCAGGGCCGGCCGGCCCTTGCGGACGCCGTACGGCCCGGTCAGCGGGCTGCGGCGTCCCGCAGGGCGGCGGCGGCCAGGAACTCCGCGCCGACCGCGACGGCACGCTCGTCCACGTCGAAATCCCCCTGGTGGATGTCCAGGTCCCGGCCGGTGCGGCCGGGGGTGCGCACCCCGAGACGGGCCATGGCACCGGGCACCCGCTCCAGATACCAGGAGAAGTCCTCGCCGCCCAGGCTCTGCTCGGTGCCGGTCACGGCCTGCTCCCCGAACCGCTCGGTCATGGCGGAGCGCAGCAGCTCCACCGCGCCGGCGTCGTTCACCACCGGCGGGACACCGCGCACGTAACGGAGCTCGGACTTGGCCCGGTACACGGCGGCCACCTCGTCCACCGCGGTGTGCACCAGATCGGGTGCCGCGCGCCACCCGGCCAGCTCCAGGCACCGGATCGTGCCGGCCAGCTCCGCGCTCTGCGGGATGACGTTGGCGGCGTGGCCGGTCTGCAGCCGGCCCCAGGTGAGGTTGACCCCCCAGCGGGTGTCGGCCCGGCGCTGCACCAGCGCGGGCACGTCCACCGCGAGCCGGGCGGCGGCGGTGACCAGGTCGGTGGTCAGATGCGGGCGGGCGGTGTGGCCGCCGGGCCCGGACAGCACGACGGTGATCATGTCGGCGGCGGAGGTGATCGCGCCGGTGCGCAGCCCGATCCGGCCGGCGTCCAGCCGGGGGTCGCAGTGCACCGCGACGATCCGCTCCACGCCCTCCAGGGCACCGCTGTCGATGGCCGAGTGCGCGCCGCCGGGCATGACCTCCTCGGCGGGCTGGAAGATCAGCCGCACCGGGTGCGGCAGCAGGCCGCCGCGGGCCAGCCGGGCCAGCGCCAGGCCGGCCCCGAGCACCACGGCGGTGTGCACGTCGTGCCCGCAGGCGTGGGCGCGGCCGGGCACCGTGGAGCGGTAGGGGACGGTCTTGGTGTCGGGGACGGGCAGCGCGTCCATGTCGCCGCGCAGGGCCAGCATGGGGCGGCCGCCGGCCCACTCGCCGGGGCGGCCGGAGGGCAGGATGTCGCAGATCAGCCCGGTGCCGCTGGCCAGCACCCGGGGCGCCAGGCCGGCCTTCTCCAGCCGCGCCTTGACCGCGGCGGTGGCCCGGACCTCCTGGTTGGCCAGCTCCGGGTGCATGTGCATGTCGCGCCGGAAGGCGATGAGCTCGGCGGCGAGCGCGTCGTCGATCAGGGCGGCCGGGCGGTGGCCGCTCCCGGGAAGGGGGTCCTCGGGCGCGGAGTCGGTGATCAGACCGGCCGCTCCGTCGTGGGGCACCGCGGTGGACCGCCCCCCGGTGGGCGGTACGGCTACGGCATCCCGCGACAGCATGTGGCTCACCTGACCGAGCGTAACCTCGGAGGGCCCCAAGTTCCCCGCGATCATGAGAACTTCACCCGCGAGGACGACATGTTGTTGATAGCTCCGCGCATACTCCGTCAGAGTACGGGGTAAGGACTAGGACTTCCCTTGAGTCCACAGAATGAGACGCAGGCCACTCCTGTCACACTCATTGATACGGGCAGCCAACTTCCCCGATCCCGGGCGCGGTTGCCGCGGCTCAGGGCGCGCCGGGCAGGGTGGCCAGACCGTGCACACCGCTTGCGGTGCGGGTGACGGAGGCCAGGAAACCGCCGGCGCGCGGCGAGGCGCGCTCGGTCAGCCAGGCCTCGTCCACCTCACAGACAGTAACCTTCACCGGCGTGTCGGCCAGCACCAGCGGCAGCGTGTGCACCACGGTGGAGGGGAAGCTGAGCACATGGGCGGCGACCGGGCCGCGCCGGGCCACCAGCTCCAGCGGCAGCTCGGGCCGGACGATCTCCAGTCCGGCCTCCGCCGCCACCCGCCGCAGCTTGTCCGCGCCCTCCCGGCGGTGCGCGAAGTAGCGGGTGACGCCGTAGCGCCCGGCCAGGGCACGGACCGCGGCCAGGTAGTCGTCCTCCCGGACCACACCCGTCTCCACCAGTGAGGTGCCGACCAGGTCGGCCCCGGGAGCGAGGGCCGGCGGGCCGAAGCGCTCCCGCGTCCAGCGGAAGTCGTTGGCCATGACGCTCATGCCGTCCGGGACCTCGACCGGCATGGCGCTGAACAGCTCCAC
The DNA here is from genome assembly GCF_011421595.1 of Streptomyces sp. YIM 98790. Classification (GTDB taxonomy): domain Bacteria; phylum Actinomycetota; class Actinomycetes; order Streptomycetales; family Streptomycetaceae; genus Streptomyces. The sequence goes on from NZ_WTLH01000032.1 coordinate 18,235, forward strand.
GGAGCGGCGGCCGGGGCGCGGCCGCAGCCGGGTGACGGCGCGCCGGGCCACGGGGGCGAACAGCGCGGCGCGCGGCCCGCGCGACGGCTTGCGGTGCCAGCGCACCAGCCGTTCACCGCGGGCCAGTTGCGCGGCGAACTCCATGGTGGCGGTGCCGTCGTCGACAACCACCACCTCCCGCGGCCGGGACAGCGCGAGCAGCGTCTGTATCCAGCGGGAGAAGGGGTCGCCGACCAGCAGCACCCGCGCCCGGCGCAGCCGGGCGGCCAGACCCGGCAGGGTGCGGACGCCCGCGCCGGGCGTGCGGACCTCCCGCCAGAGCACCCGGTGACCGGCCTCCCGGGCCAGCCCCGCCATCCGGCGCAGCTGGTCCCGGGCACCGGCGTCGCGCGGCGGCAGCACCACCACGCGCAGCCCGGCCTCCCCGCGTCCCCGGGCCCACTCCAGCACATTGAGCAACTGCACCGGGCTCTCCACCAGCGCCAGCCGGCCGCCCTCACCGGACCGCCGCTCCCCCGGCCCGGGGGACGCCGCGCCGGCTCCCCCGGCGGGCGTGCCGGCCGCCGGGCCTTCCGGGCCGCCGCCGGGGCCGGGGACGGGATCGGGTCGGGTCATGTGGGGTCCCCCGGGGTCACGGTGCGTCAGACCATCGCCGGCTCGGTGCCGGCCGCGGACTCCTGCTGCTCGGCCACGACGCCCTTGACCCGGCGCAGCTTCTTCATCGGGGCAAGCTCGCTGTCGTAGACCTTCTTCACGCCGTCGCCCAGGGACTCCTCGATGATCCGGATGTCGCGGACCAGCCGGGTCAGGCCCTGCGGCTCCACCGAAGCGGCCTGGTCCGAGCCCCACATGGCGCGGTCCAGGGTGATGTGCCGCTCCACGAAGACCGCGCCCAGCGCGACCGCGGCCAGCGTGGTCTGCAGGCCGGTCTCGTGGCCGGAGTAGCCGATCGGCACGTTGGGGTACTCGGCCTGCAGGGTGTTGATGACCCGCAGGTTCAGCTCGGCGGCCTTGGCCGGGTAGGTGCTGGTGGCGTGGCAGAGCAGGATGTTCTCGCTGCCCAGCACCTCCACCGCGTGCCGGATCTGCTGCGGGGTGGACATGCCGGTGGACAGGATCACGGTGCGGCCGGTGGCGCGCAGCGCGCGCAGCAGCTCGTCGTCGGTGAGCGAGGCGGAGGCCACCTTGTGCGCCGGGATGTCGAACTGCTCCAGGAACGCCACGGCCTCGGTGTCCCAGGGCGAGGCGAACCAGTGGATGCCCTTGCGGCGGCAGTACTCGTCGATGGCGCGGTACTCCTCCTCGCCGAACTCCACCCGGTGCCGGTAGTCGATGTAGGTCATCCGGCCCCAGGGGGTGTCCCGCTCGATGTCCCACTGGTCGCGCGGGGTGCAGATCTCGGGCGTGCGCTTCTGGAACTTCACGGCGTCACAGCCCGCGTCCACGGCGGCGTCGATCAGCGCGAGGGCGTTCTCCAGATCGCCGTTGTGGTTGATGCCGATCTCGCCGGTGATGTAGACGGGACGGCCGGGGCCGACCACCCGGTCGCCGAAGGTGCGCAGTCGGGGGGCGCTGACAGGGGTCATGATGCGATGAGTTCCTTTCCGAGAATCCACGAGGCGATCTCGCGGATCGCGCCGGCCCCACCCGGGGCGGCGGTGACGGCGCGCGCCGCGGCGCGGACGACGTCATGGGCGCCGGCCACCGCAACGGGCCAGCCGACCAGGTGAAAACAGGGCAGGTCGTTGACGTCGTTTCCGGCGTAGAGCACGCGCTCCGGGGCTATGGCCCGCTCCTCGCACCACTGCTTGAGGGCGAGGTCCTTGCGGTCGATGCCGTGCAGTACCGGGATGCGCAGCTTGCGCGCCCGGGCGGCGACGACCGGGTTCTCCTCGGTGGACAGGATGAGCAGCGGCAGCCCGGCCCGGCGCAGCGCCGCGATGCCCAGGCCGTCGCCGCGGTGCACGGCGACCAGCTCCCGTCCCTCGGAGTCGATCAGCACCCGGTCGTCGGTCTGGGTGCCGTCGAAGTCGAGCACCACCGCGTCGATGTCCTCGCGGGTCGGGCGGATGCCCGAGCCCGGCGGCGGTGCGGCGCCGGCCTCTGCCGCCGCGTGGGCGTCGTCGCCGTCGAACAGCGGGGCCAGGGCGCGGGCCCGGGCCAGGTCGTGCGGGTCGTCGATCTCCAGCACCCGGGCCGGGTCGGTGGGCACCAGCTCGGTGCGGCCGAAGAACCGGTGGCGCCGGTCGCGGAAGCCGGGGGCCCGCATGGCGTACGCGGCGCCGGTCTCCAGCAGGTCGCGGGGACGGTCCTGGCGGCGCGGGCGGTGGCTCTTGTCGTGGTTGACGCCACCGGCGTCGCCGTCCGGGCCGGTGTTCTCCCGCCAGACGAAGCCGTGGAACGGGGCCACGGTGAGCGCGGTGTCGGCGCCGTCCCGGACCGCGCGGGCCACCCCGTCGATCTCCTCGGCGGTGAGGAACGGGCTGGTGCACTGCACCAGCAGCACCACGTCGGCGGCGGTGCCGTGCCGCTGCTCCCAGCCGTCCATGGCGTGCAGCACCGCGGCCTCGCTGGTGGCGGTGTCGCCGGCGATGTCCGCCGGGCGCTCGACCACCTCGGCGCCGGCCGCGCGGGCGGCGTCCGCGATGCCGGGATCGTCGGTGGAGACGACCACGGCGGTCACCAGCCGGGCCGCCCGGCAGGCCCGGACCGCACGGGCGACCAGCGGCACGCCCCCGACCGTGGCGAGGTTCTTGCCCGGCACGCCCTTGGACCCCCCGCGGGCGGGGATCACGGCCAGCACCTGTGTGGTCATCGTCTCGTCCTCGGTTCCATGCGGCGTACGGGTATGCGGCGGGGGTGCGGGGCCACGGGGTTCACATCCGGCCCCAGCGGCGGACGGCCGGGGCGACGCGCTGCACCCCGGCGCGGTAGGCGCCGCGCGCGGCACGGTGCACCAGGCGGCGGGTGGCGGCCCGCATGCCGCGCCCCGCGGCCGTCTCCGGGTCGCGGTAGCCGGGCAGCGGCTCGCCCTTGGGGTCCAGGCCGTGCCGGGCCAGCAGGCCGGGCAGATAGCCGGGGGCGGTGCGCGCGGTGTAGTAGGGGGCGAGCGGCGGCAGCCCGTCGTGCCGGGCGCGTACGGTCAGCGCCTCCAGCCGGGCCCGGGCCACCGCGAACGCGCGGTCGACGGCGTCCTCGGCGTCCTCGGGGTTCCCGGGGTTCCCGGGGTTCTCGCCCTGCCGCCCGCCCTCGGGGTCCGGGGAGACGCCCTGGTCGGTCAGCCAGCGGGGGTCGGGCACCGGCAGACGGCCGTCGTCGAGCTCGTCCCAGGAGGCGTAGCAGCCGGAGCCGGCGTAGTAGTGATTGCCCAGCGGTTCCCGGATGCCCAGGTCGGTGAGGACGGCGGTGGGGATGCCGCGGCACAGCGCCTCCAGCGCGGCCGTGGAGCTGACCGTGACCAGCAGGTCGGTGGTGTCCAGCACCTCGTCCATGCGGCCGTAGACGAGGCGGAAGTTGCCCGGCAGGCTCTCCTTGGGCAGCCGGCCGGCCAGCCGCTGGTAGGGCACCTCGTCGATGTGGGTGGTGTGCTCGCCGGGCTTGCTGCGCAGCTTGAGCAGCACTTCCCGGTCGGGGTGGCGCCGCGCGTGGGCCACCGCCCGGTCCAGCAGATAGGCGCGCTCCCGGCGGGTGTCCGGCACCGAGGGCTGCACGGCGAAGACCACCCGGTACGGGCGCTCGCCGCGCCGGACGGCCCCGGGGTCGTGGCGCGGGCCGCCGAGGAACGGCAGGGCGCAGGGCGTGACCGTGCCGGTCTCGGCGCCCACCCCGCTGTACACCTCGCGGAAACGCGCGGCGTCGAAGGGGCTGTTGGCGAGGACCAGGTCGGCGCCGTGGCGCAGCAGCAGGCCCTGGACCAGCTTTTCGTAGACCACACCCACATAGCCGGTGGCCACCACCGGCCGGTGCGCGGCGGACGGCCAGCGGCGCGCCAGGGCGTGCAGGGCGGCCTGCACGGTGTGGCCCACGCAGGCCAGCAGCAGCAGGTCGGTGCCCCGCCCGGGCTCGTCCTCCCGGGCCAGCTCCTCCACCAGGCCGGCCAGGCTGGTCTCGCGCAGCGCGGCGGCGCTCACCCCGGTCTCGGCGAGCTGGCGGGGGGAGGGCGTGGCTCGGCCGCGGAGCAGATAGCCGTGGAGTTCCGCTCCGGGAGCGAGGCGGCGCGCGGTGAGCGCCCCCCACTTCCACCGGGTGTCGGAATCCGCCAGCACGGCCACGCGCCGCGGAGCGGGAGAGGTTACGGACACATCAGCGAAACTAGGCATTCCCGGGGCGCGCCGGGTCAACTTCCCCGCAAATGCACGTGAACAGCAGGCAAAGAGCCGCCCAACCGGCCATGTGGGAGCGGGTGTCCCACCAGGTGCACGCCTCGGTTTATGCTCCCGTCATGTTTAGGCGGGGAAAAGAATGAACGGAGTTCACCTGCCGTCATTCACGGCACTCCGGCACCGGTCGTTGCGTTCCTTCCCGCCGGCACCGGTGCCGGCGGGAAGGAACGCAACGGGAACGGCCGGCGGACCGGCGGCTCAGAAGGTCTCGGAGGGCACATAGGCCCCCCACACCTCGCGGAGCAGATTGCACACCTCGCCCACGGTGGCGCGGGCCTTGAGCGCCTTGCGCATCGGGTAGAGCACGTTCTCGGTGCTGCCCTCCGCCGCCGCGCGCAGCTCGGCCAGGGCCGCGTCCACCGCCGCCTGGTCACGCCCGGCGCGCAGCTTCTGCAGCCGCTCTGCCTGCTGCGCCTCGATGGCCGGGTCCACCCGCAGCGGCTCGTAGGGCTCCTCCTCGTCCAGCTGGAAGCGGTTGACGCCGACCACCACCCGCTCGCCGGAGTCGGTCTGCTGGGCCACCCGGTAGGCGCTGCGCTCGATCTCGGACTTCTGGAAGCCCTGCTCGATGGCCTCCACGGCCCCGCCCCGGTCCTCGATCTGGCGCATCAGCTCCACCGCGGCGGCCTCCACGTCGTCCGTCATGGACTCCACCACATAGGAGCCGGCGAACGGGTCCACGGTGGCGGTGACATCGGTCTCGTAGGCCAGCACCTGCTGGGTGCGCAGCGCCAGCCGGGCGGCCTTCTCGGTGGGCAGCGCGATGGCCTCGTCGTAGGAGTTGGTGTGCAGCGACTGGGTGCCGCCGAGCACCGCGGCCAGGCCCTGCACGGCGACCCGGACCAGATTGACCTCCGGCTGCTGCGCGGTGAGCTGCACGCCCGCGGTCTGGGTGTGGAAACGCAGCATCATCGACTTGGGGTTCTTCGCACCGAATTCCTCCTTCATCACCCGCGCCCAGATCCGGCGGGCGGCCCGGAACTTGGCCACCTCCTCCAGGAAGGTGGTGCGGGCCACGAAGAAGAAGGAGAGGCGGGGCGCGAAATCGTCCACGTCCATCCCGGCGGAGATCGCGGTCCGCACGTATGCGATGCCGTTCGCCAGGGTGAAGGCGATCTCCTGGGCGGGAGTGGCACCGGCCTCGGCCATGTGGTAGCCGGAGATCGAAATGGTGTTCCACTTGGGGATCTCGGCCCGGCAGTACTGGAAGATGTCGGCGACCAGGCGCAGCGAGGGCTTGGGCGGGAAGATGTAGGTGCCGCGCGCGATGTACTCCTTGAGCACGTCGTTCTGGATGGTGCCGGCCAGCTTGTCCGGGGACACCCCCTGCTCCTCGGCGACGAGCTGGTAGAGGAGCAGCAGCAGCGCGGCCGGGGCGTTGATGGTCATCGAGGTGGAGACCCGGTCCAGCGGGATGCCGTCGAAGAGCACCCGCATGTCGTCCACCGAGTCGATGGCCACGCCGACCTTGCCGACCTCGCCGTGCGCCAGCGGGGCGTCCGAGTCGTGGCCCATCTGGGTGGGCAGGTCGAAGGCGACCGACAGGCCCGTGGTGCCGTTGGCGATGAGCTGCTTGTAGCGGGCGTTGGACTCCACCGCCGTGCCGAAGCCCGCGTACTGGCGCATGGTCCAGGGGCGGCCGGTGTACATCGTGGGGTACACGCCGCGGGTGTAGGGGTACGCGCCGGGTTCGCCCAGCTGTACGGCCGGGTCCCAGTCCTTGAGTGCCTCGGGGCCGTAGACCGGCTCGATGGGCTTGCCGGATTCGGACTCTCGCGCCATGGTTCATACCCTCCCGCCGTGGATGGACCCTCAGCGACGGACTGTAGCGAGGGGTCTGCGGCGGGTGCGAGAGGCTCCCGCTGGGAATTCCATCACATGAACAACTCACAGGTGCAAAGCGCCATGGAACGGCCCATCCCGCCGCGGTCACCCGCCCGTCGGAAAACTCCCGGAACACCCGGAACGACTCCATCGGGGCAACGCCCCCGGAAAAACAGGGCGCGGGCGGGACAAGGGGGAAATGCCCCGCCCGCGCATGGGCGCCCCGCGGGCACGGGGGGAACCCCGGGGGACCCGAACGGCCGATGACCAGTCGGCCTGTTATCTACAGCGTTCCCCGCTCCGAAACCGTTACCACCGGCGAATCGCCCGGCACACCGCCGTGCGGGACGGCGGAGCACCCCGCGAGTGCCCCGCGAGTGCCGTGCAAGCCGGCCTGCGAGGACGGACGGGCCCGGCCGCCCCGCGCGGGCGCCCGGCAGACGGGCCGGTCAGCGGTGGCGGGAGGACATCTGCGGGACCCGGGCCCCCGGCAGGGCCGGCCCGGAGGTGGCCTCCGGCGTCTCCGCCAGCACCTTGGCCAGCCGCCGCAGCCCGCGGTGCGCGGCGGTGCGCACCGCGCCCGGGCGGCAGCCCAGCAGCACGCCCGCCTGCTTGGCGTCCAGCCCCATCATGGTGCGCAGCATCACCGCACCGGCCTGCTCCCGGGGCAGGGTGCCGACCAGCGCCACCGCGCGGTCGGTGGCCACCGCGGCCAGTGCCTCCTCGGCGGTGTCCGCGGCGGCCGGCAGCTCCGCGAAGGCCGTGTCGTCCGCCAGTTCCACCGGTCTGCGGCCGTGCGCGCGCAGATGGTCCAGGGCCCGGTTGCGGGCGATCCTGGTGGTCCAGCCGCGGAACCGGTCGGCGTCGCCGTGGAAGCGCCCCAGATCCCGCGATATGTGCAGCCATGCCTCGGCCGTGACGTCCTCGGCGTCCGGTCCGGCGACTATGGTCCGGACGTAGCCCAGCAGCCGTGGATGGAGAGCCCGGAAGACCCGGCCGAAGGCCGTCTCGTCGCCCCGCTGCGCCGCGAGTACGGCGTCGCTGAGCTCGCTGTCTGCCCCCTGCACTCGAACCCGCCCCTCTTCACGGTGTGACCGCAAGTGTGACCGCATACTGTCGCAGAGCTGGTAACCGTGTGTCTCTGTGAGTTGTACGCTACGCGACGAATGCCTGCACGTCCATGCCTCCCTCAAGGACCGTCGGTGCCCGGCCATCCGGGGCCGGCCGGGCCGGTGCGCGCACCAGTAACACAATGGCCCCGTGTGGCGCTGAAGCCAACGTGGACGCGAGCGCCGCGGGGCTCGCGCGCCCGTGGCAGCCGGGGTCTCTCCTGTGGGGGGTGGCGGCCCCGGCTGCCCCGTCCGCCCGTTCCCTCCGTCCGCCGGGTCCCTCCGCCGGTTCACGGCCGCGAGCGCCGGGCGGGGTCCGCGCCGGGCCGGCCCTCTGTGCGCCAGGAGCCCGGATACGGCCGTCCGGCAGTCCCGAACTCAGCCATCCGTGCCTGATTGATCACACTTCCGGGGGCGGAGCAACCGACTCCGGGTGGCGTCGATAGCATGTCGGCGGCCGGTGGACCGTACCCGGCCGGGCCCGGCGGACGTCCCCTCGTCAAGGAACTGGCCGGCCGGCCCTACATCCGCTCCCGGAGGGTTTTTCCGTGCCGGCAGGAACGCTGTACCGCGGCCGGGAAGGCATGTGGTCATGGGTGGCTCACCGAGTCACCGGTGTCCTCGTCTTTTTCTTCCTGTTCGTTCATGTGCTCGATACCTCGCTCGTCCGCGTGTCGCCGGAGGCCTACGACGACACCATCGCCGTCTACAAGACGCCGATCGTCGCCTTCATGGAGTACGGCCTCGTCGCCGCCGTCCTCTTCCACGCCCTGAACGGCCTGCGCGTCGTCGCCGTGGACTTCTGGAACAAGGGCCCGCGCTACCAGAAGCAGATGCTCTGGGCCGTGATGGGGCTGTGGGCCCTGCTGATGGCCGGAGCCGCGTACCCGGTCCTCGGGCACGCCTTCCGCGAGCTGTTCGGGAGCTGATGACTCATGTCCGCCATCACCACCGAGAACGCGCAGGGCTTCGGCCCCGACAACCCCGCGCCGCGCATCGACCCGCCGCGCGCCCGCACCCGCCGCACCCCGCGCAGCACCCGCACCAACTTCGAGCTCTACGCCTGGGTCTTCATGCGGCTCTCCGGCATCCTGCTCGTCGTGCTCGTGCTGGGCCATCTGCTGATCCAGCTGGTGCTGGAGGGCGGCGTGACCAAGGTCAGCTTCGCCTTCGTGGCCGGCCGCTGGGCCGACCCGGTCTGGCAGGTATGGGACCTGCTGATGCTGTGGCTCGCCATGCTGCACGGCACCACCGGTCTGCGCACCATCATCAACGACTACGCGCAGCGGGACGGCACCCGCTTCTGGCTGAAGATGCTGCTCTACACGGCGGCCGTGTTCACCATCGTGCTGGGCACCCTGGTGATCTTCACCTTCGACCCGAACATCCGCTGACGCACCGGGGCTGACGAGACTCATGCAGATCCACAAGTACGACACCGTCATCGTCGGAGCCGGCGGCGCCGGGATGCGCGCCGCGATCGAGGCCACCAAGCGCAGCCGGACCGCCGTTCTGACCAAGCTCTACCCCACCCGCTCCCACACCGGCGCGGCCCAGGGCGGCATGGCCGCCGCCCTGGCCAACGTCGAGGAGGACAACTGGGAGTGGCACACCTTCGACACCGTCAAGGGCGGTGACTACCTGGTCGACCAGGACGCCGCGGAGATCCTGGCCAAGGAGGCCATCGACTCGGTCCTGGACCTGGAGAAGATGGGCCTGCCGTTCAACCGGACCCCGGACGGCACCATCGACCAGCGGCGGTTCGGCGGCCACACCCGCAACCACGGCGAGGCCGCGGTGCGCCGCTCCTGCTACGCCGCGGACCGCACCGGCCACATGATCCTCCAGACGCTCTACCAGAACTGCGTCAAGGAAGGTGTGGAGTTCTACAACGAGTTCTACGTGCTCGACCTGCTGCTGACCGGGACCCAGGCCGGCCGCAAGCGGACCGCGGGCGTGGTGGCCTACGAGCTGGCCACCGGTGAGCTGCACATCTTCCAGGCCAAGGCGGTGATCTTCGCCTCCGGCGGCAACGGCAAGTTCTACAAGGTGACCTCCAACGCCCACACCCTGACCGGTGACGGCCAGGCGGCGGCGTGGCGGCGCGGGCTGCCGCTGGAGGACATGGAGTTCTTCCAGTTCCACCCGACCGGCATCTGGAAGATGGGCATCCTGCTCACCGAGGGCGCCCGCGGCGAGGGCGGCATCCTGCGCAACAAGGACGGCGAGCGCTTCATGGAGCGGTACGCGCCGACCATCAAGGACCTCGCGCCGCGCGACATGGTCTCCCGCTCCATCTACACCGAGATCCGCGAGGGGCGCGGCTGCGGCCCGGACGCCGACCACGTCTACCTGGACCTCACCCACCTGCCGCCGGAGCAGCTCGACGCCAAGCTGCCGGACATCACCGAGTTCGCCCGCACCTACCTGGGCATCGAGCCGTACACCGACCCGATCCCGATCCAGCCCACCGCGCACTACGCCATGGGCGGCATTCCCACCACGGTGCGCGGCGAGGTGCTGGCCAACAACACCGACGTGGTGGAGGGCCTGTACGCGGCCGGCGAGGTGGCCTGCGTCTCGGTGCACGGCGCCAACCGCCTGGGCACCAACTCGCTGCTGGACATCAATGTCTTCGGGCGGCGGGCCGGGATCGCGGCGGCCGAGTACGCCTCCACGGTGGACGGCCATGCCGAGCTGCCGGAGGCGCCCGAGACCTTCGTGGCCGAGACCCTGACCCGGCTGCGCGACTCCGAGGGCGGCGAGCGGGTGGCCGACATCCGCCGCGAGCTGCAGGAGACCATGGACAAGAACGCCATGGTGTTCCGCACCGAGCAGACCCTGAAGGAGGCGCTGGAGGACATCGGCGCGCTGCGGCGGCGGTACCGGAACGTCTCCGTGCAGGACAAGGGCAAGCGGTTCAACACCGACCTGCTGGAGGCGTTCGAGCTGGGCAACCTGCTGGAGCTGGCCGAGGTGCTGGTGGTGTCCGCGCTGGCCCGCAAGGAGTCCCGCGGCGGGCACTACCGCGAGGACTACCCCAACCGTGACGACGTCAACTTCATGCGCCACACCATGGCGTACCGCGAGGTGGACGCGGACGGCAACGAGTCGATCCGGCTGGACTACAAGCCGGTCACCCAGACCCGCTACCAGCCGATGGAGCGTAAGTACTGATGAGCACCGCGACCGCAGCACGTCCGGAGAGCGCCGCCGGCGGCGCCCCGGCAGCCCACAAGATCACCGCCACCTTCCGGATCCGCCGCTTCGACCCGGAGGTCTCCGACAAGGCCGTGTGGCAGGACTTCACGATCGAGATCGATCCCAAGGAGCGGGTGCTCGACGCCCTGCACCAGATCAAGTGGGACGTGGACGGCACGCTGACCTTCCGCCGCTCCTGCGCGCACGGCATCTGCGGCTCGGACGCCATGCGCATCAACGGCCGGAACCGGCTGGCATGCAAGACGCTGATCAAGGACCTGAGCCCGCAGAAGCCGATCACCATCGAGCCCATCAAGGGCATGACGGTGCTCAAGGACCTGATCGTCGACATGGAGCCGTTCTTCCAGGCGTACCGCGATGTGATGCCCTTCCTCATCACGACCGGGAACGAGCCGACCCGGGAGCGCCGGCAGTCGGCGGAGGACCGGGCCCGCTTCGACGACACCACCAAGTGCATTCTCTGCGCGGCCTGCACGTCCTCCTGCCCCGTCTTCTGGAACGACGGCCAGTACTTCGGCCCGGCGGCGATCGTCAACGCGCACCGCTTCATCTTCGACTCGCGGGACGAGGGAGGTGAGCAGCGGCTGGAGATCCTCAACGACAAGGACGGCGTCTGGCGCTGCCGCACCACCTTCAACTGCACCGATGCCTGCCCGCGCGGGATCGAGGTGACCAAGGCCATCCAGGAGGTCAAGAGGGCGCTGATCACGCGCCGCTTCTGAGCGCTCGCGCGCACGGCCGGACGCGTCGCCGTCGCGGGGCCGGTACCCGGTCCGGGTACCGGCCCCGCGCGTGCGTCCGCCCGGCGCGGCACGGCCGGGTCACCGGGCCTCCGGGTCCGCGCGCCGGTCAGGCGTCGTGGGGTTCCCAGTAGGTCTCCACCTGGTGGCCGTCCGGGTCGGCGCACTTGAACGCGACATAGGCCGGTTCGTCGTAGTCCTCGGTGATGCGCAGACCGTCCCCGCGCATCCGGGCGAGCAGGGCCCGCACCTCGCCGGGCGCGGCGAGCCGGAAGCCGAAGTGCAGGAAGGGCGGCGGCGGGCCGACCTCCTGGACGCCGTGCAGCGCGAGGTCGAAACCGTCGGCGTTGCGGATGATGACGGTGCCGTCGTCGTACTGCCGCGCGGTGCCGGGACCGAAGCCGAAGTACGTCTCGTAGAACCGCTTGCTGCGCGCCACGTCCCGCACGGGAAGGCCGAGATGGTTCAGGTGCATGAACCGCAGCGTGGAGCCTGAGCGCGGCGGACGCAAGCGGAATTCCGCGCCGCGCACCGGGCGGCGGGGGTGCAGGGGCCCGGCCCCGCCGCCGGTGGGCCGTTCGCCTCATGCCCGCGGGCCGGCGGTGACGTGGGGGTTCTCCCGGCGGGTGGCCGGTGCGACCGTGGGGGGATGGAGCATCTTGTCGCACGGCTGCGGGAGGGCCTGCCCGCCGAGGCCGTGCTCACCGATCAGGACGTCATGGCGTCGTACGCGCACGACATGGCCGGCTTCTGTCCGGCCGGCCGCCCGGCGGTGGTGGTGCTGCCCCGTACGGTGGAGCAGGTGCAGCACGCCCTGCGGACCGCGAGCGCGCTGCGGGTGCCGGTCGTGCCGCAGGGGGCGCGGACAGGGCTGTCCGGGGCGGCGAACGCCGTGGACGGCGGCATGGTGCTGTCCCTCCTGCGGATGGACCGGATTCTGGAGATCGACCCGGTGAACCGGATCGCCGTGGTGGAGCCGGGCGTGGTCAACGCCGACCTGACCAAGGCGGTGCAGGCGCAGGGCATGACCTACCCGCCCGACCCGTCGAGCTGGGAGCAGTGCACCATCGGCGGCAACATCGGCACCGCGTCCGGCGGCCTGTGCTGCGTCAAGTACGGGGTGACGGCGGAGTATGTGCTGGGGCTGGACGTGGTACTGGCCGACGGCAGACTGCTGCGCACCGGCCGGCGGACCGCGAAGGGGGTCGCCGGGTACGACCTGACCCGCCTGTTCGTGGGGTCGGAGGGGACGCTGGGGGTGGTGGTGCGGGCGGTGCTGGCGCTGAAGCCGGCTCCTCCGCCGCAGCTCGTGCTGGCCGCGGAGTTCCCCTCCGCGCAGGCGGCCGGCGAGGCGGTGTGCGCGGTCATGGCGGCCGGGCACACGCCGTCGCTGCTGGAGCTGATGGACGCCACCACACTGGCCGCCGTCAACCGGCTGACCCGGATGGGTCTGCCGGAGAGCACCGAGGCGCTGCTGCTGTGCGCCTTCGACACCGCCGAACCGGCCGCCGATCTGGCGGCGGTCGGTGCGCTGTGCCGGGAAGCCGGGGCCACCGAGGTGGTCCCGGCCGAGGACGCGGCCGAGTCGGAGATGCTGCTGGCGGCCCGCCGCTCCGCGCTGGTGGCGCTGGAGGCGGTGACCGGCACCACCATGATCGACGACGTGTGCGTGCCGCGCAGCAGGCTGGCGGAGCTGCTGGGCGGGGTGGCCGCGATCGGCCGCCGGCACCGGCTGACCATCGGGGTGGTGGCCCACGCGGGCGACGGCAATACGCATCCCACGGTGTGCTTCGACCCGCGCGACGAGGACGAGTCCCGGCGGGCCCGGGAGTCGTTCGACGAGATCATGGCGCTCGGCCTGGAACTGGGCGGCACCATCACCGGCGAGCACGGGGTGGGCGTGCTGAAGAAGGAGTGGCTGGCCCGGGAACTCGGCCCGGTGGGGCTGGAGATGCAGCGCGCGGTCAAGCGGGCGTTCGATCCGCTCGGGATTCTCAATCCGGGCAAGGTGTTCTGAGCCGGGCGGCCGCGGAAGGCGCCCCGTCCCTGGAAGGGGCGGGGCGCCTTCCGTTGTGACGGGGGCCACCGGCCCCGGTGTTGAACATGTTCAAAAGCGGGGGTACGGTCGAGGAGCCGAGATTTTGAACATGTTCAAGAAGGAAGTGAGGGGCCGGGAATGGACCTCAGCGTGGTGGCATATGTGATCTATCTGGTGGTCAGCATCGGTCTGACCGTCTGGGTGGCGCGCACGCTCAGCCGGAACGGACGGGTGTTCCTGGTGGACGTGATGCGCGGCAACGAGTCGCTGGCCGAGTCCGTCAACCACCTGCTGGTGGTGGGCTTCTACCTGGTCAACCTCGGGTTCGTGGCGCTCCACCTGCGCAACGGGGCCGTCATGGAGGACTGGCGGGTGGTCATCGAGGAACTGTCCGTGAAGCTGGGCGTGGTGCTGCTGGTGCTGGGCGCCCTGCACCTGGTCAACGTGTTCGTCTTCCACCGGATCAGGCGCCGCGGCATCCAGGAGCGCGAGCAGCACCCGCCGGTGCCGCCGCAGGGCTGGACCACGGCCGTGCCCACACCGGGAGCCTGAGCCGTGGGCGGGAAGCAGGCCGCGTTCCCGGTACGGCGGCTGACCGTGCTGTACGACCCGGACTGCCCGCTGTGCGCCTTCGTCCGCACCTGGCTGGAACGGCAGCGGCAGCGCGTGCCGCTGGACCCGGTGCCGGTGGCGTCGGAGGAGGCCCGGCGCCGGTTCCCGCACCTGGACCACGGCGCCACGCTCCGGGAGATCACCGTGATCGGCGACTCCGGCCAGGTGTACCGGGGCACGGCGGCCTGGATCGCGGTGCTGTGGGCGCTGGACGGGTACCGCGGCCTGGCGCACCGGCTGTCCACGCCCGCCGGGCGGCCGTTCGCCCGCGCCGCGGTGCTGGCCGCCGCCCGTTACCGGGAGACGCACGGCTCCGCGCTCACCGGGCCGGCGCGGCCGTCCGGGCAGGCGGAGGGGGCCTGCCCGGACGGCTGCGCGGTGCCGGACACCCGGCCCGGCCCGGCGCCGGGCTAACCTCGGGCAGGTGAGCGATGGTGTGGACGGACGGGCGGCGGCCGGGGCAGGCGGCACGGGCACCGGCCGCCGGCCGGTGAAGAGCGGCCGGACCGAGAAGAGCGAGCAGACCCGGACCCGCATCCTGCAGAGCGCCATGCGCCTCTTCGAGGAGCGCGGCTACGACAAGACCACCATGCGGGCCATCGCGCAGGAGGCCGGGGTCTCGGTGGGCAACGCCTACTACTACTTCGCCTCCAAGGAGCACCTCATCCAGGGCTTCTACGACCGGATCGCCGCCGAGCACCGGGCGGCGGTCCGGGACGTGCTCGCCCGGGAGACCGACCTGGCCGCACGGCTGCGCGGCGTCATGCTGGTCTGGCTGGACATCGCGGAGCCCTACCACCGGTTCGCGGCACAGTTCTTCAAGAACGCCGCCGACCCGGACAGCCCGCTCAGCCCCTTCTCCCCCGAGTCCAGCGGCCCGCGCGAGGCGGCCATCGACGTCTACCGCGAGGTGCTCTCCGGGGCCAGGGTGAAGGCCGATCCGGAACTGGCCGAAATGCTTCCGCAGTTGCTCTGGCTCCAGCAGATGGGCCTGGTGCTCTACTGGGCGCACGACCGCTCGCCCGGCTGTGCCCGCAGCCGCCGCCTGGTGGAGCGGGCCGCGCCGCTGGCCGCCACCGCGGTGTCGCTCTCCCGGTACCGGGTGCTGCGCCCGGTGGTACGGGAAATCCGGGACATCCTGCACGACTTCCTGCTCCCCAGCGACCAGGCGGAGGAGGCGCGGGAGCGGGGCGGAGGCAGATCCGCGGGGCCCGGCGGGGAACGCACCGGAGGGGAAGGCACCGGAGGGGAACGCACCGGAGGGGAACGCACCGGAGGGGAAGGCACCGGAGGGGAACGCACCGGAGGGAAGGACGACCGGAAGGACAGCGGGGGGCCGCAGGGCGGCGCGGGGCGGTGAGACGGGTCCGGCCCCCGTGCCCGGTGGCGGGCGCGGGGGCCGGTTCGTCCCTCGTCGCTGCGCTGCGTTGCGCGGTGGCCGCGCGGGCCGCCGCGCAACGCGGCGCAGTCGGCCCGCGGAACCGGCAGAGGCGCCGGCACAGGCGCCGTCAGAGGCGGTCGAGCTCCCAGAGGCGGAAGATGCCTCCGGCGTCGCGCAGGTTCTGCAGTCCGGTGATCTCGCGGACCGCCACGGTGATCTGCCAGTCCTGCCAGATCGGGATCACCACCGCGTCCTCGGCGGCGAGCGCCTGGATCTCCCGGAACAGGTCGGTGGTGCTGCCGCGCTGCGGCTGCCCCTTGGTCTCGGCGACGAGCTGCGCGAGCCGGGCGTTGGCGTACCCGTGGGAGAGGACCGAGTCCTCCAGCAGCAGCGGGGCGGTGTAGGTGTCGGGGTCGGAGAAGTCCGGCCGCCAGCCCACGAAGTAGGAGTCGATGTCCCCGGCCTGGAGAGCGCCGAAGATCTCGCCGAAGCTCTGGAACTCCTGCACGGTGATCTCGAAGATGCCGTCCGCCTCCAGCATCGCGTCGACGAACGCGGCCTCCTCGGCGTGCACCTGGCCCGCGTAGCCCAAGTTCAGCGCGATGGGCAGGTCGTAGCCCGCGTCCTCCAGGCTGCCGCGGACGTCCTCCGGGCCGGTCTCGGCGTACAGGTCGTAGTAGGGCGTGCCGTGCCCGGCGACGCCGACCGGGATCAGCGAGTAGGCCGGCTCCACGGTGTCCAGCCGGACCTGGGAGGAGATGGCGTCCCGGTCCAGCAGCGCGGCCAGGGCCCGGCGCACCGCCTTGTCACCGGTGGGGCCGGGGCCGTTCACGCCGTTGATCAGCATCCGGACCGAGAACCCGGTGGTCTCCTCGTACCGGATGGTGGCGTCGTTGCGGTCCACGGCCACGATGTCCTCGGCCGCCATCTGCCCCGCGTTGACGTCGATCTCCCGCTTCTCCCAGGCCTCCTTCAGCTCCTCCGGGCCCGCGTAGTAGCGGATGGTGGCGGGCAGCCTGGGCCCCTTCACGGCGCCCTTGTAGTCGGGATTGGGCACCAGCTCGGCAAAGCCGGGAGTGCCGGTCTCCTCGTCGACCTCGGCGTAGTCCTTGAGCACATAGGGTCCGGAGCCGGTTGCCTCGCCGTCCTCCCGGGGCGCGTCCAGCGGGTACTCCTCGCGGTCCACGATGGAACCCGCGCCGCCCGCCAGCACATACGGGAAGGTGACGTCCGGCTCGGCCAGCTCGAAGATCACGTCCTGCCCGTCGGTGCGCACCGCCTCGACGCCCTGCAGCAGGCTGATCGGGCCGCTGTAGGCGAACCGGTCGGCCTCCGGGATGGACTCGTCCTCGGCCTCCTCCTCGGCCCGCTGCGCCATGGCCTGGATGCGCTCGATGGAGAACTTCACGTCCTCGGCGGTGACGGCCCGGCCGGAGGAGAAGCGCAGGCCCTCGCGGAGCGTGCAGCGGTAGACCTGGTAGGCCTTGTCGGTGAACTCGCACGACTTGGCGGCGTCCGGGACCGGGGTGTCCGAACCCGAGCTGAGGGTGAGCAGCCCCTGGAAGAGGTTGCTGTACAGATCCCATGAGCCGGCGCTGTAGCTCGCCCCCGGGTCGAGGGATTCGGCCCGGTCCGTCACGCCGACCACGATCGGCTTCTCGTTCCCGGCGTCGGAACGCAGAACCAGCCAGCCTCCGACTGCGCCCACTACCAGGACGCCGGCCAGCA
This sequence comes from Streptomyces sp. YIM 98790, assembly GCF_011421595.1. Taxonomy (GTDB): domain Bacteria; phylum Actinomycetota; class Actinomycetes; order Streptomycetales; family Streptomycetaceae; genus Streptomyces. Next base: position 35,271 of record NZ_WTLH01000032.1, read on the forward strand.
GTATGCCTATGCCCCCTTTGGCGCTGATCGCTCGCACCCCGACGTGCCCCTTCTTGGTCAAGACCTGTTGCGAGCTCAGCCAACCACAGCGCGACCCCCCATGCACCAGCCGTATCACAACGGACCGGCCACAACTCAGGGTGTGATCGCACGGCTACTTGGGCACCCGGCTCACCGGATGACGCCCACGGGGACGGCTGTCGCGGCCCCCGTGGGCGGCGCTCACTCCAGTACCGTACCGGGTACCTCGATCCGGAACTCCACCTGCACCGGACTGCCGCTCATGGTGACGGTGACGCGCTGCTCGCCGAGCTGCGGCGCGTAGACGGCCAGCAGATAGTCGCCGAGCTCCGGGGCCTGCAGCCGGAAGGCGCCGTCCGGGGCGCTGCGGGTCTTGGCGATCTGCCGGCCGCCGCGGTTGCGGGCCAGTGTGACCACGGCGCGGGGCAGGGCCACCCCGAAGGCGTCGCAGACGGTGCCGTGGATGAGCAGGTCCTCCTCGGAGACGGCGGTGCCCACGGTGGCCCCGGCCGCTCCCTCCGGGCCGGCGGCACCGGTGGTGCCGGGCGAACCGGTGGTGCCGCTGTCGATGAAGTCGATGCCGTCGATGCCGTCGATGGTGTCCATGGCGCCGTGTCCCCCCGTGCCGATGCCGTTGCTGCCGTTACTGCCGCCGCTGCCGTCTCTGCCGCTGTCGCTGTCGCCGCCCGTCCCGGGGCCGCCGCCCCGCTGCGCGGCGGCGCCCTCGTCGCCGCCGCGCGAGAGGGAGTCCGACATTCCCCACACTCCTCATCTCGTCCGCTGTCCGGTCACCCTGTCCGCGCCCGTGCTGCCGTCATGGTCATTGCTGCCGTTGTCCGTCCGGTCGTCCCACCGGTGTCCGCTCCGCCGCCGGGAAGCCCTCCGCTCCGGCTGCCGGCGGGCCCGCGGCCCCACGCCGCGGTACCGGTGCCCAGATGTTGCCGTCTCGTTATCCAAGGACACCAGCGTGGCCCGAATAGTTGACTGACAGAAGAGCGAAAGAAGAACAGCTTTCCACTCGGACGGGGGTCAGGCCCGGGTGGAGGCCAAGGTGACGACCGTGATGTCCGGATCTGCCCCGACTCGTACCGGTGGGCCCCAGGCTCCGGCCCCGCGGGTGACATAGAGCTGGGTGTCGCCGTAACGCTCCAGTCCGGCGACCGTGGGATTGGCCAGCGCGGCCAGATACGGGCCCGGCCAGAGCTGGCCGCCGTGGGTGTGCCCGGAGAGCTGGAGATCCACGCCGTAGTCCACGGCNAGAGCTGGAGATCCACGCCGTAGTCCACGGCGTCGTGGATCTGCACCGGCTGGTGCGCCATCAGCACGCTGGCCCGCTGCCGGTCCCGGTCGCCCAGCGCCGCCTCGAAGTCCGGGCCCTGGCCGTCGCTCTCGCCCTCGAGGTCGTTGACCCCGGCCAGGTCGAAGGCGTCCAGCTCCACCCGGGCGTTCTCCAGCGGGGTCATGCCCAGCTCGCGCACATGGTCGATCCACTGCCCGGCGCCGGAGAAGTACTCGTGGTTCCCGGTGACGAAGTAGGCGCCCTGCCGGGCCCGGAGGTCGGCCAGCGGGGCCGCGGCCGAGCGCAGCTCCGCCACATCGCCGTCCACCAGGTCGCCCACCACCGTGATGAGGTCCGGCTGGGTGCGGTTGATGGCGTCCACCACGCGCCGGCAGTGGCCGCGGCCCATGAGCGGGCCGAGGTGGATGTCGCTGACCACGGCGATCCGGTAACCGTCGGCGGAGCGGGGCAGCTTGGCCAGCGGGACGGTGACGTGCTTGGTGGTCAGGTTGCGGGCGGCGTAGCTGCCGTATCCGACGGTCGCGGCGGCGGCCGTGGCGGCGCCGACGGCCACGGTGCGGGCGATGAACAGCCGGCGGCCCGGGTCCTCCGGCCCGGCGGGTACGGCGGCGCCCGCCGCACCGGCGGGCGCCGCGGACGCCCCGGACGCCCCCGGGGCGGCGGTCCCGCCGGAGGCGCCGGGGTGCCCCTGGGCCGCGGTGCCGCCTCCGGAGGAGGATGCGGGGGAGGACCGGGCCGCGCCGACCAGCAGCGCCCGGTCGTCCTCCGGGCCCGCGGCATCCGCCCGGTCCGCCTGCCCGGCGCTGCCGGCGGACGCGGCGGCGTCCCGGCGGCGGAGCCAGATCCGCAGCAGCGGCCGGACCAGCTCGCCGGCCAGCAGTGCCAGCAGCAGATAGAGCAGCAGCGCGGCCCAGTAGAAGCCGGGCCAGGAGAGCACCTGCCGCAGCCCGAAGGGCACGCCCGCCATGGCTCCCGCCTGGGAGGCCACCAGGGCCGCGGGCAGCAGGAAGATCAGCACCGTGCCGGTCCGGCGGTAGACGCTCCCCGGTGCCGAGACATCGCGCACCAGGCGGCGCCACAGATACCAGTGGGCGAGGCCGATCACACCGATCAGCACGAGGACGAGGACGACGGCAAGGACGATCATTCCGAACCCTTTCGCTGGTCTGGCTCAGCGGGTAGGACGCACAGACAGCGAAAACCGATGAGTCCGTTCGGGATTCCGGGGCAGGCCATGGGTTCCAGTATCCCGGACCACGGGTCACCCGACCGGAGGGTTCTCGCCCCGATGATCCGAAAATCTCACCGATTCGGCTCTCCCCGGCTGGTGGCACGTGTGGGTACCACAGGTAAGTTCACGATGTGTTGACTCGCGTCTTGTCATCTCGTCGTATGAGCAGATCGCGCGGGGTGCTGCGTGGCTCCCCGGCCCGCCGCCGCGCGATCGCCGCCGCCGCGCTGGCCCTGCCCGTCCTGCTGGGCACGGCCCCCCCGGCGGTCGCCGCCGAGGACGAGGACACGATCGACGATCCCGCCCCGCCCGCCAGGATGTCCACCATCGGCGGCGAACTGCTCGGCCGCAGCGGCACCCAGGTGAAGCTGCTGGACGGCGCGCCCCGACTGCCCAGGACCACCTGCCGGGCATGGATCGTGGCGGACGCGGACAGCGGGGACGTGCTGGCCGCCAAGAACGCCCACTGGCCGCTGGCCCCCGCCAGCACCATCAAGATGCTCTTCGCCGACACCCTCCTCGGCAGCCTGGACAAGGAGCAGAGCTACCTGGTCGATCCCGCGGACTTCGTGGACATGGGCGCGGGCAGCAGCCGGGTCGGCATCGCGGACGGCCAGACCTACACCGTGGACCAGCTCTGGTACGGCGTCTTCCTGGCCTCCGGCAACGACGCGGTGTACGCGCTGACCGCGCTCAACGGCGGCAAGGAGAAGACCGTCCGGCAGATGAACGAACGGGCCGAGGAACTCCAGGCCATGGACACCCGGGTGGTCAACCCGGACGGCTACGACGGCCCCGGCCAGGTCTCCTCCGCCTACGACCTCACCCTCTTCGCCCGCGCCGGCATGCGCGACGAGGACTTCCGGCGCTACGCCTCCACCGCCACCTACGACTTCCCGGGCGCGGTGGAGGAGGACGAGCAGGACGAGGACGAGGACGGCCCGGACGGCGACGGCGGCAGCAGCACCGGCGGGGAGGACCCCAGGCGCGGCGACGGACCGGAGAAGCCGCCCAAACGGCCCACGTACCAGATCCAGTCCACCAACCGGCTGCTGGTCGGCGACTCCGGCCTGGACCCGTACAAGGGCATCATGGGCGTCAAGAACGGCTACACCTCCAAGGCCGGGTTCACCTACACCGGAATGGCCGAACGGAACGGCCGGACCCTCATCGCCACCTGCATGAACCCCGAGGACGACGACCGGCTGCGGGTCTACAAGGAGACCGCGGCCCTGTTCGACTGGGGCTTCACCGCGGCCGGCAAGGTGGAGCCGGTCGGCGAACTCGTGCCGTCGCTGACCGAACTGGCCGAGCAGGAGGCCCAGGAGGCGGAGAAGAACGGCAAGGACGCCGGGGACGGCGAAGACGGCGAGGACCGGGGCCTGGCCGAGGCGGCCGGCGAGAAGGACGGCTCCTCCGGCGGCCCGGTGGGCACCGTCACCCTGCTCTCCACGACCACCGCGCTGATGGTCGGTCTGCTGGCGGGTGCCTGGCTGCTGGGCCGGCGGCGGCGCGGCAGGAACCGCCCGCTGCGCGTCTATGTGATGCCCAAGCGCCCCGACCGGCCCTCCGGCGGCTGACCGCCGGCACCGGAGCGCGGCGCCCGCCGCCGGGGCTCCCGCGGCCGCCGCGGCCGCCGTCCCTGCCCCTGCCGCTGCGCGGCCTGGTGCGGCAGCCGGGCCGGGCCGGGCGGCGCTAGGCCGTGGTCTGCGGGCGCCGGGCCGCTGTCTGCTGGTGCGGCAGCCGGGCCGCCGGAGCGGCCGTGGTAGGGAAACGGAACTCCCGGCGCAGTCGCCACACGCCCTCTCCGTCCTGCTCGTGCAGGGCGAAGCCGTGCGCGGTCCAGCTTGCCTCGTACCCGGCCAGCTCGCGCTGGGCCAGATCGAGCGCCTCCTCGGCGATGCCGTGAGCCACCGTCACATGCGGGTGGTAGGGGAAGGGCAGCTCACGGGCGAGCGGCCCGCCGGGCTCCCGCACCCGCTGCTGGAGCAGCCCGCACTCGCCCGCTCCCTCCACCACCCGGACGAAGACCACGGGGGTGAGCGGGCGGAACGTCCCGGTGCCGGACAGCCGCATGGTGAAGGGCCGGCCGGCCGCGGCGATGGCCGCCAGATGCTCCTCGACGGCCGGGCACTCGTCCACCGGCACCTCGGTCGGCGGCAGCAGGGTCACATGGGCGGGAATGCAGACGGCGGCGGAGTCACCGAAACCGAGCCGGCGCTGCTGGAGCAGACCGCCGTGCGGCTCCGGGACCGCGAGCGACACGCCCAGCGTGACGATCCCCACCTCCATGTCCGTGCTACTCCCTCCTGCCGAGCCCGATGCCCGTGCCAGTGTGGCCGGTGCGCGCCCGTAAAGCGAGCAGTCTTCCGCCCTTCTTGGCCGGGCCGAAGGTCCGTTGACACCACTGTGCAGCGGAGATGCCGTCCCGGTGCACTTCCTCACAGCCACGGCGTGCCGCGGGCGCGGCGGCGCACGGCCCCGGTGCCGGGAGCACCGGCCCGGCGCGCGGCAGCACGGGCGGCGGTGCGGTCAGCGCCGCTGGGGCAGGAAGCCGACCTTCTCGTAGGCCGCGGCCAGGACCGGGGCGGCCACCTCGCGTGCCTTGTCGGCACCGCGCGCCAGGATCGCGTCGAGCTCGGCCGGATCGTCCAGATAGCCCTGCGCGCGCTCGCGGAACGGGGCCGTCCAGTCGGCCACGATCCCGGCCAGCTCGGTCTTCAGCGGCCCGTAGAGCTGCCCGGCGAACTTCTCCTCCAGCTCCTGGATCGTCAGGCCGGTCAGCGCCGCGTAGATGGTCAGCAGATTGCTGACCCCCGGCTTGGCGACCGGGTCGTAGCGGACCACGGTGCCGGTGTCGGTGACCGCGCTCCTGATCTTCTTGGCCGACACCTTGGGGTCGTCCAGCAGATTGACGATGCCCTTGGGCGAGGACGCCGTCTTGCTCATCTTGATGGACGGGTCCTGCAGGTCGTAGATCTTCGCGGTCTCCTTGAGGATGTACGCCGAGGGGACGGTGAAGGTCGTGCCGTAGCGGCCGTTGAACCGCTCGGCCACGTCCCGGGTCAGCTCGACGTGCTGCCGCTGGTCCTCCCCCACCGGCACCTGGTCCGCCTGGTACAGCAGGATGTCCGCCGCCTGGAGGATCGGGTAGGTGAACAGCCCCACCGTGGTGCTCTCCGCGCCCTGCCTGGCGGACTTGTCCTTGAACTGCGTCATCCGGCTGGCCTCGCCGAACTGGGTCATGCAGTTCATCACCCAGCCGAGCTGCGCGTGCTCCGGGACATGGCTCTGCACGAACAGGGTGCAGCGGTCCGGGTCCAGGCCCGCCGCCAGCAGCTGGGCGGCGGCCAGCCGGGTCGCCGCACGCAGCTCCCGCGGGTCCTGCGGAATGGTGATCGCATGCAGGTCCACGACCGCGTAGAAGGCGTCGTGGGTCTCCTGCAGGGCGACCCACTGGCGGACGGCGCCGAGGTAGTTGCCCAGGTGGAAGGAGCCCGAGGTGGGCTGGATACCGGAAAGCACGCGAGGACGATCGGTGGCCATGCCGGCCATTCTCTCAGCACCGGAACCCCGGGCGTCCCCCCGGTGTAGGAAGACGACGGGACACTGCGGTGGCCGGCCGCGGCAGGCGGCCGGCCGGGACGGACGAGGAGACGCGCGGTAGCGGAGAAGGACACCGGAGCGGACCCGGCGGGACCGGCGGGACCGGCAGGCAGGGCCGGGGCCGCCGCCCGGGAGGACGGGGACCGCGACGGGGAACTGGTCGCACGCATACGCGCCGGGGAGCCGGACGCCTATGCGTCGCTGGTGCGCGCCCACTCCGGGATCGCGCACCGCACGGCCGCCCTGCTGGGTGCGGGCGCGGAGACGGAGGATGTGGTGCAGATCGCCTTCGTCAAGGCGTACCGGTCGCTGGACCGGTTCCGGGACGGCGCGGCCTTCCGGCCGTGGCTGCTGCGCATCGTGGCCAACGAGACCCGCAATGCCCTGCGCGCGCTGGGCCGCCGGGCGGCGGCCGAGCGGCGCGGTGCCGCGCTCGACGGGCTGGGCGCGGTGGCCCCGGAGGAGCGGCTGGCGGTGGCCGACGCGTCCACGGCCGTGCTGGCCGGGGAGCGCCGCCGGGAGCTGGTGGGCGCGCTGCGGACGCTGAGCGAGCCGCACCGGCAGGTGCTGGTGTGCCGGTTCCTGCTGGACCTGGACGAGGAGGAGACCTCGGCGGTGCTGGGGTGGCCGCGCGGCACGGTGAAGTCGCGCCAGCACAGGGCGCTGGCGCGGCTCCGGGCACGCCTGGCCGGCGCCCCGGACCCGGACCCGGACCCCGACCCGGACCGGGACCGGGGCCGGGGCCGGGGCCGGGGCCCGGCGCAGGGTGCCGGTCCGGGTCGGGG
>NZ_WTLH01000320.1 GCF_011421595.1 Streptomyces sp. YIM 98790
GGCCGACGCTGCGCCGCCTCGCCGAGGACTGACCGGGCGGCGCGCCGGCCGCGGGCGCCGCGGCACCGTCCGGCACCCGCGGGCCCGGCCGGGTGACAAAACCGGCCGCCCGCTCGTTGGCCTGATGGCGGTCCCGGTTTCCCCCGCCGGGACCGCCACCCGTACCGTGTGGCACAGCCGCCTCGAACGCGTGACCACGAAGCAGTAGTCACCGGCCGCGCTCGCTGCCTAAGATCGCGGCGAGCCGCCGAATGCCGTACGCCACCCGCCGGAGGGTCCCAGTGAAGCGCCGCACGTCCGCACTCTCCCTCTCCGCCGCAGCCGCCGTGCTGCTGACGGCACCGATGCTCACCGGATGCTCCACGGACAGCCACCCGGGAGCCGCCGCCGTGGTCGGGGACCAGGTCATCTCCATCGCCGAGGTGCAGGACTACGTCAAGGAGGTCCGGGACGGCCAGCTCGCCCTGCCCAATGCCGAGGACGAACTGGCCGAGTCCAGCTCGCTGACCCGGAGCATCGTGCACCGGGAGGTCTTCTACGCCCTGGTCGAGCTGGCCGCCGAGGAGGCCGGGATCGAGGTCAGCACGCGCGAGGTGCAGGACCAGCGGGCCCTGACCGAGCAGCGGCTCGGCAGCCCCGAGGCGCTGGAGGAGCAGGCGATCGACGAGCACTTCGCGCCCAGCAGGCTGGACGACGTCTTCCGCGACGCCCTGCTGGAGAGCAAGGTCTGGCAGCACTACGGCAACGACGACGCGCAGATCGCCGCCGCGCTCAAGGACGCCGCGTCCGAGGCCGGGGTGACGCTCAATCCGCGGTACGGCTCCTGGGACCCGGAGGCGTTCGCCATCACCGAGCCCGACACCCCGTGGCTGAAGACGCTGACCGGGGTGCCCGCGGGCCCGGACACCCTCCCCGAGTGAGCGCCCCCTCCCCCGCGCCGGCCGCCGGCCGGATCGTCCTGCTGACCACCAGCCACCGGGTGGCGCCCGGCCTGCTGTCCTGGGCCGCCTGGCAGGCGCTGCGCGGCGCCGACCGGGTGCTGTGCCGGGACGCCGGACACCCGCAGCTGCCGTATCTGGGGCAGGCCGGGATCGAGGTGGAGCTGACCGCGCCCGGGGAGCTGCCCGGTGCCCGCGAGCTGGCCGGGTACTGCGCGGGCGGGCGCACGGTCGTGGTGCTGGCCGGCGGCGGGGGCGAGTCCCGGCTGACGGACGGGCTGGCCGCGCTGGCCGGTTCCGGAGGGCCCGCGGGCGGCGCCCCGGTGCCGGAGCTGGAACTGCTGCCCGGCTCCTGGGACCTGCCCGGCGCGCGGCTGCTGGACGTGGTGCAGGTGATGGACCGGATCCGCGCCGAATGCCCCTGGTCCTCCCGCCGCACCCACGCCGACCTGGCCAAGTACGGCCTGGAGGAGGCGTACGAGCTGGTCGAGGCGATCGAGACGGGGGACCGCGCCGAGCTGCGCGAGGAGCTGGGCGATGTGCTGCTCCAGGTGGTCTTCCACGCCCGCATCGCCGAGGAGGACGGGGAGGAGCCGTTCTCCGTCGACGACGTGGCGGCCACCCTCGTGGCCAAGCTGATCCACCGCCATCCGCATGTGTTCGGCGACGCCGAGGCCGAGACCCCGGAGGACGTCAAGGAGCACTGGCTGCGCACCAAGGCGGCGGAGAAGCGCCGCGCCTCGGTGACCGACGGGGTGCCGCTGGACCAGCCCGCGCTGTCGCTGGCCGCCAAGCTGGTGAGCCGGGCCCGGGGTGCCGGGCTGCCGGTGGAGCTGCCCGCGGGCGAGGGCATCGGCTACCGTCTGCTGGCCATGGCCGCCGAGGCCGAGGCCGCGGGCGTCGACCCGGAGACCGCGCTGCGTGCCGCCACCCGCGCCTACCGGGACGCCATCCGCCGCGCCGAAACCGCCTGAATCGGCGGGTATCACGGGGTTTCTCCCCGGTCCGGTCCGCGGGCCCGCCTCCGGCCGTCCTCCGCAAGCTGTCCGTGGAAACCGCGACCCCATAGGCTGTGCGCAACCAGTAAGCACCAGCAGGGGGCCAGACAGCCATGACGACAGGTCGGCTCGGGCAGCGGCACACCGCGCCACCCAACCGGGCCTACGCCGGGCAGGTCGTGCAGTTTCCAGACCCGGTGCGCGCAGCCCGCTACCCGCACGGGGTCCGGGTGGACGCGGACGGCTATCCGGACTTCGCCCCGTACGCCCGCGCCGCCGCGGAGATCGCCGAGCCCCCCGAGGGCTTCGGCGTGGACGAACTCCGCCTGACCGACTATGTCTCGGCCAATGCCGCGCTGCACGCCTCCGGACACGAGCTGTGGGCCAGCCTGCCCCCGGTCGCCACGCCGCACGGCTGGACCTGGCACCACGTGCCGCACAGCCGCCGCCTGGAACTGATCCCGGTCGAGGTCAAGGCCCTGCTGCGGCACCACGGCGGCGTCGCCACCGCTCAGGTGGACCACGACAAGCGGGGCACCCGGCCGCTGGCCGAGACCAGGCCGGCGCACTTCCCGGTGCCGCAGTCCGGCGCGGTGCGGGAGGAGCGGCTGGCCGCCGCCGAGGAGAAGCTGGGCTACCGGCTGCCGGAGTCCTACCGGTCGTTCCTCAAGGCGGCGGGCGGCTCGGCACCGCAGGGCGTGGCCCTGGACGCCGAGCTGGGCCTGCTGATCGACCAGCCGTTCTTCACTCTGCGCGAGGAAGCCGCGGTCAACGATCTCGTTTACATCAACAAGTGCCTGCGGGACCATCTCACCAAGGACTATCTGGGCATCGCCTTCGTCCAGGGCGGGCTGCTGGCCCTGAAGGTGAAGGGGGGTCACGGCATCGGTTCGGTCTGGCTGTGCGCCTTCGACGACGTCCGTGACCGCGACGGCCTGCCGGTCGAGGAGCGCGTCAGCACGCTGCTGCTGCCCTGCGGAGCGGATTTCGACGAGTTCCTGCTGCGGCTGGCGGGCAGTCCGCCGGAGCTGGAGACGGTGGCCAGGCTGATGGTGGACGGCGGCTTCGCCCATGCCGTCCCGGTGGGGAGGTGACGGCCCGATGGTGACGTTCGCACAGGCCCAGGAGCGGGCCGAGCGCTGGGTCAACGGCTCGGTGCCCGTGGCGGCCGGACGCGAGGTGCGGATACGGGAGTTCGATCTCGGCTTCGTGGCCTGGGCGGAGGACCGGGAGGGCAATCCGGCCTGCGGCGGCAAGCTGGTGATCGCCCGGGACAGCGGGGACACCACGCTCTGGCCGGCCCTGCCGGTCAACGAGGTCATCCAGGCGTACCAGGCGGAGTACGGCACGGCTCCCGGCGCGGCGCCGCCGTCCCCGGAGCCGCCGCAGCGGGTGGACCTGGAGGCGACCTCGTTCCTGCTGACCCCGCCGGAGTGGCTCCAGGAGGCCGCGGACCGGGCCGGTGTCCCGGACCACCGCGCGGCCTCCGGCGCGGGCACCGGCGGCGGCCGCGACGACGGCCGCGACGACGGCCACACGGGCGGGCACACCGGCGGTGACGCCGGTCCGTCCGCGTCCGGCCCGGGGCCCGATCCGGCGCCCCCCTCGTCTCCCGGGTCCTCGCCCGAGCCCCCGCCCGGGTCCTCGCCCGCCACACCGGCCGCCGGCTCCCCGTGGGCCGGTTTCACCGACACCTCCGGCACCGCCTCGGACGACGCCTCCGTGGCCCCGCCGATGACCGTGATCTCGCCGCCCGTTCCCGAGCGGTCCGATCCGTCCGCCGGGGGTGCGGCCGATCCCGAAGCCCGCACGGCCGTGCTGCCGCAGGGCAGTTCCCTGCCCAGGACGCAGCTCCACCCCTCCCTCGGGCCCGACGCGGGCGGGCAGCCCCCGGGCGCGGGTACGCCGCCGCCCGGCGCGCCGCCGTTCCCGCCGGGTGCCGGCACCCC
>NZ_WTLH01000321.1 GCF_011421595.1 Streptomyces sp. YIM 98790
CCCCCGCCGCGCCGCCATCTCCTCCTTCGGCATCAGCGGCACCAACGCCCACCTCATCCTCGAACAACCACCCCACCCCACCCCCGAACCCGGTGACGGCACCGCCCCGCCGGAAGCCGCGGTCTTCCCCGGCACGCCCCCGGTGCCGGTGGTGCTCTCCGCCCGGACCGAGGAGGCGCTGCGCGCCCAGGCCGCCCGGCTGCTGGACCACCTGCGCGCCCGGCCCGGCGTCCCGGCCGCCGACGTGGGCCGCTCACTCGCCCTGGACCGGGCCCGGTTCGGCCACCGGGCCGCCCTGGTGGCGGCCGGACGGGAGGAACTGGAAGCCGGTCTGGCCGCCCTGGCGGAGGGCGGCGCCGCCCCCGGCACGGTCACCGGGACGGCCCTGGCGTCCTCCCGGCCGGTGTTCGTCTTCCCCGGCCAGGGCACCCAGTGGGCGGGCATGGCGGCCGGCCTGCTGGAGTCCTCGCCGGTCTTCGCCCGGCGCATGGCCGAGTGCGCGGCCGCCCTGGAACCCCTGGTGGACTGGAGCCTGCCGGAGGTGATCCGGGGTGCCGAGGGGGCGCCGGACCTGGACCGGGTGGACGTGGTGCAGCCCGTGCTGTGGGCCGTGATGGTGTCACTGGCCGAGGTCTGGCGGGCGTGCGGCGTCGAACCGGCGGCCGTGGTGGGGCATTCGCAGGGCGAGATCGCCGCCGCCTGCGTGGCCGGGGCGCTCTCCCTGGAGGACGCCGCCCGGGTGGTGGCGCTGCGCAGCCGCGCCCTGCACGTGCTCTCCGGCCGCGGCGGCATGGTCTCGGTGTCCCGCTCCGCCGCCTGGGTGCGCGACGCCCTGGCCGCCTGGCCGGGCCGGCTCTCGGTGGCCGCCGTCAACGGCCCCGCCCACGTGGTGGTCTCCGGCGATCCGCAGGCCCTTGACGAGTTCCTCGCCCGGTGCGCCCGCGAGGAGGTGCGGGCCCGCCGGGTGGACGTCGACTACGCCTCCCACTCGGCCCACGTGGAGGAGATCCGGGACGAGCTGGCCCGCCTGCTGGCGGACATCCGGCCCGGCCCGGGAACCGTCCCGCTGTGTTCCTCCCTCACCGGCGGGATGCTGCCCGACGGCAGCGCCATGGACGCCGGGTACTGGTACCGCAACCTGCGCGAGACCGTGCGGTTCGAGGAGGCCGTCGGCACCCTGCTGGCCGCCGGCCACCGGGTGTTCATCGAGGTCGGCCCGCACCCGGTGCTCACCGTCGGGGTCCGGGCGGCCATCGAGGAGGCGGGTGCGGAGGCCACCGCGCTGGGCACCCTGCGGCGCCGCGAGGACGAGACCCGCCGCCTGCTCACCTCGCTCGCCGAGGCCCACTGCCACGGCGTGGACGTCGACTGGGCCGCGGTGTTCCGGGGCACCGGCGCCCGCCGCACCGAACTGCCGACCTACCCCTTCCAGCGCCGCCGCCACTGGCTGGCCACCCCGGCCGCCGGAGCCGACGCGGCCGGGCTCGGACTGGCCCCCGCCGGCCACCCGCTGCTCGGCGGCATGACCGGCCTGCCGGAGGACGGCGGGCTGCTGCTCACCGGCCGGCTCTCCCTCCAGACCCACCCCTGGCTGGCCGACCACGCGGTCGCCGGCACCGTGCTGCTGCCGGGCGCCGCGCTGGTGGAGCTGGCGGTGGCGGCCGGCGACCGGGTCGGCTGCGGCCTGCTGCGCGAGGTGGTGCTGGAGGAGCCGCTGACCGTTCCGGACCAGGGCGGGGTGTGGCTCCGGGTGACCGTGGGAGCCCCGGACGGCTCCGGCGCCCGCCCGGTGACCGTGCATTCCCGCCCGGAGGCGGCCGGGGACGGACCTGACGGCGGGCCGGAGCCGTGGACCCGGCACGCCTCCGGCGTCCTCGCCGCGGAACGCCCGGAGCCCGCCGCCCCGGCGCCGGACCCTTCGGCCGGCCAGGCGGCCTGGCCCCCGCCGGGTGCCCGGCCGCTGTCCGGCGCGGACCGCTACGAGCGGCTGGCCGACCGCGGCTACGACTACGGCCCGGCCTTCCGCGGCCTGCGCGCGGCCTGGCAGCACGGCGAGGAACGGTACGCCGAGGTGGAACTGGCGGAGGACTGGCACGCCGACGCCGCCCGTTTCGGGCTGCACCCGNAGCACGGCGAGGAACGGTACGCCGAGGTGGAACTGGCGGAGGACTGGCACGCCGACGCCGCCCGTTTCGGGCTGCACCCGGCCCTGCTGGACGCCGCCCTGCACCTGTTCCTGGTCGCCGGGCCGGACGGGGCCGAAGGGCCGGACGGGCCGGAACCGTCCGGGCTGCGGCTGCCGTTCTCCTTCGGCGGAGTCGCCCTGCACGCCTCGGGCGCCACCTCACTGCGCGTCCGGTGGACCCCGGCCGGCCCGGACAGCGCCTCGCTGACCGCCACCGACCCCGCCGGGCAGCCGGTGCTGACCATCGACTCCGTGGTGCTCCGGCCGCTGCCCGCGGAGCGGCTCGCCGCCCCCGGTACCGCCCGGCCCGACGGGCTGTGCCGGATGACCTGGCAGCCGGTGCCGGACACCGGCGGGCTCCCGCTCCCCGAGGGCCCGTGGGCGGTGCTCGGGGAGGACCGGACGGGCCTGGTCGCCGCCCTCGCCGCGGACCGGATTCCGGTCACCGCCCACCCGGACACCGCGTCGCTGGAGACCGCCCTCGCCGCCGGCCGGCCCGCCCCGGCCGTACTGGCCCTGGTCCGGTCCGCCCCCGAGGGCCCGGACGCCGGGCCGGACGCGGCCGGTGAGGCGGTCCGTGCCACGCTGGAGCTCCTCCAGTGGGTGCTGGCCGACGAACGCCTGGCCGGGACCCGCGTCCTGCTGGTCACCCGGGGGGCGGTGGCCACCGCCCCCGGCCAGGACGTGCCCGACCTGGCCGGCGCCGCGGTACGCGGCCTGCTGCTCACCGCCCGGAACGAACACCCCGGCCGGTTCGCCCTGCTGGACGCCGATCCCGCCGAGGGGGCCCCGCCCCCCACGGCGCGGGCGCTCGGTGCCGCGCTCGGCGGCGAACTGCCCCTCGCGCTGCGCGACGGCCGACTGTGCGCGCCGCGCCTGGACCGCGCCCCTGCCGCCCCTGCCGCGCCTGCCGGGTCCGGCGCCCCGGTGTTCGACCCCGAGGGCACCGTGCTGATCACCGGCGGCACCGGCGGCCTGGGCCGGGTGCTCGCCCGCCACTTGGTCGCCCGGCACGGCGTGCGGCACCTGCTGCTCACCAGCCGCCGCGGCCCGGACGCCGAGGGCGCCGCCGGACTCGCCGCGGAGCTCACCGCCGCCGGGGCCCGGGTCACCGTCGCCGCCTGCGACGCGGCCGACCGCACCGCGCTCGCCGGGCTGCTGGCGGCGATCCCGGCGGACCACCCGCTGACCGGCGTGATCCACACCGCCGGGGTGCTGGACGACGCCACGCTGCGCAACCTCACCCCCGAGAGCGTGGCGCGGGTGCTGCGCCCCAAGGCGGAGGCCGCCCTGCACCTGCACGAACTCACCCTGGACGCCCCGCTGTCGGCGTTCGTGCTGTTCTCCTCGGTGGCCGGGATCACCGGCAACCCGGGCCAGGCCAACTACGCCGCCGCCAACCTGTATCTGGACGCCCTGGCGCACCACCGCCGCGCCCGGGGCCTGCCCGCGGTCTCACTGGCCTGGGGCCTGTGGGAGACCGGTTCCGCCATGACCGGCTCGCTGTCCGGCACCGACCTGGCGCGCTGGGCCCGCAACGGCGTGCTGCCGCTGACCGCCGCCCGCGGCATGGAGCTGTTCGACGCCGCGCTGCGCACCGACCGGGCGCTGCTGGTGCCCGCCGAGTGGGACCCGGCCGCGCTGCGCGACCCGGAGCGGGCCGCCTCCGCGCCCCCGCTGCTGCGCACGCTGGTCCGCC
>NZ_WTLH01000322.1 GCF_011421595.1 Streptomyces sp. YIM 98790
CCGGCCGGGCGGCACCGGCCGGGCGGCGGGCGGCCCGGGAAGCCGCTAGCTTTTCCGCGTCGGCATGTCGAATCCGGCAGCCCGGCACCGACGTCCCGGACGAAGGCGGCGGGGCACACACCGGGCGCCCCCCGCACCGCGTGAACCGAGACGAGGAGAGAACCATGAAGTACATGCTGCTGATGCTGGGTTCCGAGGCGGACTGGGACGCCATGGCGGGCGGCACCGACGACCAGGGCCGCGCCTGGTCCCCGGAGGACGTCAAGGCGCTGGTGGAGCACATGCAGCGGCTCAACGACGAGCTGGAGTCACGCGGCGAGCTGGTCGACGCCCAGGGCCTGGCCGCGCCGTCCCGGACCCGCACCGTGCGGGTGGTGGACGGGGTCCGGCAGGTCTCCGACGGCCCCTACGGTGAGTCCAAGGAGGTGCTGGCCGGCTACTGGGTGGTCGATGTGGAGAGCGAGGAGCGCGCCCTGGAGATCGCCGCCCGCGCCTCGGCCGCCCCCGGACCGGGCGGCTCGGTGGACGAGGGCATCGTCGAGGTGCGGCCGATCATGGAGACGGCCGGCGGCCAGGAGATGTGACAGCACGGCGGCAGGCACCGGCGCCGCGCCCGGCCGGCCGGCCCGAGCGGAAGAGGGAGCGGCATGACGGACACCGGGGCCGGACCGGCCCGGATCGAGGACCTGCTGCGCGGGAACGCGCCGCAGGTCCTCGGCGCGCTGGTGCGGCGCTACGGCCACTTCGACACGGCCGAGGACGCGGTGCAGGAGGCGCTGCTGGCGGCCGCGGTGCAGTGGCCCCGGGACGGCACCCCGGACAACCCGCTGGGCTGGCTGATCCGGGTGGCCTCGCGCAAACTGACCGATCTGCTGCGCATCGAGGAGGCGCGCCGCCGCCGCGAGGACACCGAGCTCGCGCTGCTTCCGCGCTACCGGTTCCTGGCCCCGGCCCCGGACGACACCGATCTGCCGCCGTCCGCCGACGACACCCTGGTACTGCTGTTCCTGTGCTGCCACCCGGAGCTGACCCCGTCCTCCCGGATCGCCCTGACGCTGCGCGCCGTGGGCGGTCTGACCACCGCCGAGATCGCGCACGCCTTCCTGGTGCCGGAGGCCACCATGGGGCAGCGCATCAGCCGGGCCAAACAGCGCATCAAGCGCAGCGGCGCCGCCTTCGCCATGCCCGGACCCGAGGAGCGCGACCGGCGGCTGCCGGACGTGCTGCACATCCTCTACCTGATCTTCAACGAGGGCTACGCCGCCACCTCCGGGCCGGATCTGCAGCGCACCGACCTGGTCGCCGAGGCGATCCGGCTCACCCGCATCCTGCACCGGCTGCTGCCCGGCGACCGCGAGGTGGCCGGCCTGCTGGCGCTGATGCTGCTCACCGACGCCCGCCGCCCCGCCCGCACCCTGCCGGACGGCTCCCTGGTGCCGCTGGCCGAACAGGACCGCGGGCTGTGGAACCGGGCCGCGATCGAGGAGGGCGTGGCACTGATCACCGCCACCCTGCGGCACCGGCGGCCGGGTCCGTACCAGGTGCAGGCGGCCATCGCGGCCGTGCACGACGAGGCGGAACGGGCCGAGGACACCGACTGGCGGCAGATCCTGGCGCTCTACGAACTGCTGGAGCAGCTCTCGCCCAGCCCGGTGGTCACCCTCAACCGGGCGGTGGCGCTGGCCATGGTGGCCGGGCCCCGGGCGGGGCTGGAACTGCTGGAGCGGGTCGCCGGGGACGAGCGGCTGACCGGGCAGCACCGGCTGGACGCGGTACGGGCGCATCTGCTGGAGCGGGCCGGGGAGCTGCCGTCCGCCCGGGAGGCGTACCGGCGGGCCGCGGCGGCCACGCACAGCCTGCCGGAGCGGCGCTACCTGCACGAGCGGGCGGCCCGCCTCGCCCCCGGGGACGGGCCGCGCGCGCCGGGCGGTTAGCCGATGGAGACGCCCTCGATGACCACGTCCTCCAGCGGCCGGTCGGTCGGGTCGGTGTCCACGGTGGAGATGGCGTCCACCACGGCCTGGCTCTCCTCGTCGGTCACCTCGCCGAAGATGGTGTGCCGCTCGTTCAGGTGCGGGGTGGGCTCCACGGTGATGAAGAACTGGGAGCCGTTGGTGTTCGGCCCGGCGTTCGCCATGGCCAGCAGGTACGGCCGGTCGAAGGTCAGCTCGGGGTCGAACTCGTCCTCGAACTGGTAGCCCGGGCCGCCCGCGCCGGTGCCCTGCGGGTCACCGCCCTGGATCATGAACCCGGCGATCACCCGGTGGAAGATGGTGCCGTCGTAGAGGGGCTCGCCGCCCTCCTGGCCCTCCCACTCCTTGTCGCCGGTGGCCAGGCCGACGAAGTTCTCCACCGTCTTGGGGGCCTGCTCCGGGAACAGTTCCACCGCGATGTCACCCATGCTGGTGTGGATGGTGGCCCTGGTGGCGGTCCCGCCGGACGATTCGCCGTCCGAGCAGGCCGTCATCAGGCCCAGGGCGAGCAGCATGGTCACCAGCGGTGAGAGGAGACGTCGTCGCGCGGGTATCACGGCAAGGCCTTCCTGCGTAGGGAGGGGCGTAGGGACAGCACGCCATCAACAGCAGCCACATCATGCCCCACGAATCCCGCGGGCAGCAGGGGTGCGGCAGCCGGCGGGCAGGACGGCGGCACGCGGCAACACGGCGGCAGCACGGCGGCGGGGCGGCGGCGGGGGCGACGGGGCGTCCCGCCGGATACCCGCCGAACGCCCGGCGGATGCCCCCCGGAGAGCGCCGGACTACCCTGCGGACATGCTGACCTTGCGCCCCACCGGCCCCGACGACCTTCCGCTGCTGGCCGCCCTGGAGATGGGCCCGGACACCGCCGTCTGGCTCAGCGAGACCGGTGTGGACTGGCACCGCCGCGCCCTGGACGACCCCGACCAGGAACACCTGACCGCGGAGGAGGAGGGCCGGCCGGCCGGATTCTGCGTACTGGCCGGGCTGCGGGACGGCAAGGGCGCGATCGAGATCCGCCGGCTGGTGCTCCGCCCGGCACTGCGCGGCGAGGGCCGCGGCCGGGCACTGCTGCGCACCGTGGTGGCGCGGGCCTACGGGGAGCATGCCGCCCAGCGGGTCTGGCTCGATGTCAAGCCGCACAACCTGCGCGCCCGCACGCTGTACGAGTCGGAGGACTTCGAGCACACCGACACCGTCGCCGAGGCCGTGGTCGAGGCCGACGGCTCTCTCTGCGACCTGCTGATCATGACCCACCGCCGCCCGGACTGAGCTCACTCCGGGCGGCCGTGGACGACGAGGTTCTCGGCGTACCGCCCGGCGGCCGGGTCCCAGCGGCCGGCGCAGGTCACCAGGGCCAGCCGGGGCGGGCCGGAGCCGCTGAACAGGGCGGCGGGCAGCCGGTCCGCCGGGTGGTGGCGGCGCTCGGTGATCACGTAGCCGTAGCGGTGGCCGTCGGCGCCGGTCAGATGCACCCGGGCGCCCGGCTCCAGTCCGGCCAGCGCGGCGAAGACGCCCGGCGAGCCGTCCGGGCCGTCCAGATGCCCGGCGATCAGCACGGTGCCGGCCGGGTCGCCGGGCCGGGCCCCCAGCGCCCACCAGCCCAGTTCGTCCGGCGCGGCGGGGAGCCGGAGCGCCCCGGTGGCCGCGTCGGCGGCGACCGGCACCACCGGGGCCCGCAGGCCGCCCGGCCCGCCGAACCGCAGCGGTGGCGAGCCGGTGCCG
>NZ_WTLH01000323.1 GCF_011421595.1 Streptomyces sp. YIM 98790
CGGCACCGGCCGGCAGCGGCGCCCGGAGCGCGCGGACCTCACCGGCGGCGTCCGCCTGCGGGGAGCACCCGGAACGGCGGGACCGCGGACACGTCCGCGTCGGCGCCGCGCCCTGCGCCGCGCCGTCCCGGACGCGTGCCCGTCTCCCGGCGGGGAGCGGCGATCCCCGGCCGGTTCCCGAAAATGGCCGGAAAGTTGTCAACCGACTTCCGTATCGGTCGGATTTACCCGCCGTGTCCGCGCGGACACGGCGGGGGCGACTTGCTCATGACACGTTTGCCCGGCGGCCACGCGGATGTGGGGCCCCGAACGCCCTGGGCGGCGACAACGCGGGNGGCGACTTGCTCATGACACGTTTGCCCGGCGGCCACGCGGATGTGGGGCCCCGAACGCCCTGGGCGGCGACAACGCGGGTATGCGAGTCGCCATCGTCACCGAGTCCTATCCGCCGGATGTCAACGGGGTCGCGCACTGCGCCCTGCAGACCGCCCTCCACCTCGCCCGGCGCGGCCACGACCCCCTGGTGATCGCCCCGGCTCCGGCCGGGGCCGCCTCCCGGGGGCCGGCCGCCGCACCGGCACCCCAGGGGCCCGCACCGGTCGTGCGGATCCCCGCCCTGCCGCTGCCCGGCTACCGCCAGGTGCGGGTGGCCCTGCCCAGCCGGCGGCTGGCCGCCGCGCTCGCCGCGCACCGCCCCGACGTGGTCCACCTGGCCAGCCCTTTCGTGCTGGGTGTGCGGGGAATGGCCGCCGCCGCCCGGCTGGGCGTGCCCGCCGTCGCCGTCTACCAGACCGATCTGGCCGGCTATGCGCGGACCTACCTGGGCGCCGGGGCCGGCGCTGCCTGGCGCCGCATCCGCGCCGTGCACACCGCCGCCCGGCTCACCCTGGCCCCCTCCACCGCCTCGCTGCGCGAACTGGCCGAGCACGGCATCCCCCGGGTCCGGCTGTGGCGGCGCGGCGTGGACACCGCCCGGTTCCGCCCCGCACTGCGCGACGAGCGGCTGCGCGCGGAGCTCGCCCCCGGCGGCGAACTGCTGGTCGGCTATGTCGGACGGCTCGCCCCGGAGAAGCACGTGGCGCTGCTGGCCGGCACCGCCGCGCTGCCCGGCGTGCGGCTGGTCGTGGTGGGCGACGGCCCCAGCCAGGGCGCGCTGCGCGCCGCCCTGCCCGGCGCGGTCTTCCTGGGCCGCCGCACCGGGGAGGACCTGGCGCGGATCTACGCCTCGCTGGACGTCTTCGCGCACACCGGGCCGTTCGAGACCTTCTGCCAGACCGTGCAGGAGGCCCAGGCCAGCGGGGTGGCGGTGATCGCCCCGGCGGCCGGCGGACCGCTGGACCTCATCGACCACGGCCGCACCGGACTGCTGGTGCCCGCCCTGGACGGCGACGCGCTGCGTGACGCGGTGGCCGGGCTGCGCGACGACCCGGCCCGCCGCGCCGCGCTGGCCGGGGCGGGCCACGCCGCCGTGCGCGACCGCACCTGGGAGGCGGTCGGCGACCAGCTCCTCGGCCACTACGCCGAAGTGCTCCGCACCCCTGCCGCCGGAGGGGCGGTCCTGCGGTGAACGACCCCCGCACCACCGCGGCCGCCGTCCCGGTGCCGGGTCCGGTCCCGGCTCCGGCCCGCGCCGGACTGCGCATCGTCCGGCTCGCCAACTTCGTCGCACCGTCCTCCGGCGGTCTGCGCACCGCCCTGCGGGAGCTCGGCGCCGGCTATCGCGCGGCCGGCCACGACCCGGTGCTGATCGTGCCCGGCACCGCGCACGACGACCGGAGCACCGCGCAGGGCCGGGTGATCACCCTGCCCGGAGCGGTGGTCCCGGGCAGCGGCGGCTACCGGGTGCTGACCGGGCGGCACCGGCTGGCACGGCTGCTGGAGTCGCTCGCGCCCGACCGGCTGGAGGTCTCCGACCGCACCACCCTGCGCTGGACCGGCGCATGGGCCCGCCACCACCGCATCCCGGCCGTGATGGTCTCGCACGAGAGCGTGGACGGCGTGCTGGACGCCTGGGGGCTGCCGGCCGGCCTCACCCGGTCCGCCGCCGACCGGCTCAACCGCCGCACCGCCTGGTCCTACACCCGGGTGGTGTGCACCACCGAATGGGCGGCGCGGGAATTCGCCCGGGTGGGCGCCCGCAACGTCGTGCGCGCCCCGCTCGGCGTCGACCTGGACCGCTGCCACCCGCGGCTGCACGACCCGGCCCTGCACCGGGAACTGACCGGCGGCGCACCGGTGCTGCTGGCGCTCTGCTCCCGGCTGCACCCCGAGAAGCGCCCGGAGGCGGCCCTGGACGCCCTGGCCCGGCTGCGCGACCGCGGCGTGGACGCGGTGCTGGTGGTCGCCGGGGACGGACCGCTGGGCGGCCGGCTCCGCCGCCGCGCGGCGGAACGCCGGCTGCCGGTGCGCTTCACCGGGTACATCGGCGATCCGGTGGAACTGGCCGCGCTCCAGGCCACCGCGGACGTGGTGCTCGCCCCCGGCCCGGCCGAGACCTTCGGGCTGGCCGCCCTGGAGGCGCTGGCGTGCGGCACCCCGGTGGTGGCCAGCAGCCGTTCGGCCGTCCCCGAACTGCTCGGCGACGCCGGTGCGGTGGCCGACTCCTCCGGCGACTCCTTCGCGGACGGGGTGGAGCTGCTGCTGGACCGGCCCGCCGCCGAACGCCGTGCCGCCGCCCGGGCGCGCGCCGAGCGCTACCCCTGGCGGGCCGCGGTGCGGGCCTTCCTCACCGCCCACGGCGCGGCTCCGGCGGCCGTGCCGGCCCGCGCCGGAGACGGGGACCGTCCGGCATCCGGCTCCGGCGGTCCGCGGTGACCGCCCTCCGTCCGGGACCCGGTCCGGGACCCGGCCCCGGGGCCGGCCGGGGACCGGCCGAACTCCGCTTCGCCGCCCTGGGCGACTCGCTCACCGAGGGCGTCGGCGATCCGCTGCCCGGCGGCGGCTGGCGGGGCTGGGCGGCACTGCTCGCCGAGTCGCTCGGCACCCCGGGGCGTCCGGTCCGGCTGGTCAATCTGGCCCGCAGCGGGGCCCGGACCCCGGACACCGCCGGCGAGCAGCTCGCCGGCGCCCGCCGCCACCGGCCGCACCTGGCCTCGGTGATCGTCGGCGGCAACGACATCCTGCGGTCCGCCTTCGACCTGCACCGGGCCGCCCGGGACCTGGACACCCTGATCGGCACCCTCACCGCCGACGGCGCCGTGGTGCTCACCGCCTGCCTGCCCGACCCCGGGCGGATGCTGCGGCTCCCGGCCGCCGTGGCCCGTCCGCTCGCCCGCCGGATGCGCTCGGTCAACGAGCTGGTGCACCAGCTCAGCCGCAGGCACCGGGCGCTGCACGCGCACTTCGCCGAACACCCGGTGGCGGGCGACCGCGCCTGCTGGAGCGTGGACCGGCTGCACCCCAGCGAGCGCGGCCACCGCCTGCTGGCCCGGGAGTTCCACGCGCTGCTCACCGCCCGCGGGCTGACCGCCACCCCGCCGCCCGCCGACCGCACCGACCAGCCGCCGCCCACCGCGGCCGCCGATCTGCGCTGGATGGCCACCCGCGGCGCCCGCTGGGCCCTGGACCGTTCGCGCGACCTGCTGCCCGGCCTGCTGCGGCTCGCCGCGGTGGAGACCGCGCACCGGTTCCGCGGCACCACCGCGGCGCTGGACGCCGCCGCCCGGGCCTCGGTGCGGACGGCGCTGCTGGACAC
>NZ_WTLH01000324.1 GCF_011421595.1 Streptomyces sp. YIM 98790
GCCGGCGGGGAGCCCGCGCCGCTCCCCGCGAGCGCGCTCGCCTACCCCGAGGGCCGCCTGCTCGGCAGCCCCGCCGCCACCGCCGCCCCGGTCCACCCCCTGCCCTGACGGAGCGCCACGGCGGCCCGCGCAGCCGCGGGCCGGGCGGAGCGGGCCCATCGCGGCCGGGCCGCGGGTCAGCGTTTGCGGAGCCGGTAGGCGTCCTCGGCCGCGGCCGCCACGGCGGCGAGGTCGCCGCCGCCCGCGGCGGACACCACCGCGCCCACCGCCCCCTCCAGAAAGGGCGCGTCCAGCAGCCGCGTGCCCGGGGGCAGCCCGCCCTCGGCGCCCTCCGCCAGCAGCGCCCGGACGGTCAGCACCGCGCTCCCCAGATCGGCCAGCACCACCACCCCGGCGCCGCGGTCGGCCCGCCGGGCCGCCTCGCCGATCCGTTCCGCGCTGGTGCCCAGCCCGCCGTCCGGGAGACCGCCGGCCGGCTCCACCGGCACCCCGGCCGCCCCGCCCGCCAGCGCCGCCGCCAGCCGGGCCACCGCCTCGGCCGCCTCCTGGCTGTGCGACACCAGCACGATGCCCACCGGCTCAGCCATCCGCACTCCCCGCCGCCGTGTCCGCCGCGGTCTCGGCCAGCGCCGTGATGAGCAGCGCCGAGGAGGCCGCCCCGGGGTCCTGGTGCCCGATGCTGCGGTCGCCCAGCAGGCTGGCCCGGCCGCGCCGGGCCCGCATCGGCACCGTGGCCAGCGCGCCCTCCGCCGCCGCCCGCCGCGCCGCGTCGAACGACCCCGGCAGTGCCCCGGCGGCCGGGACCAGCGCGTCCAGCATGGTCTTGTCGCCCGGTGCCGAACCGCCCAGGGTGCCCACCGCGGCCACCCCGGCGGCCAGCGCCGCGGCGAACTCGGCCGTGCTCACCCGCGCCGCGGCGTCACCGAGTTCCCTGCCGGTACGCCGCAGCAGCGTGCCGTACAGCGGCCCGGAGGCCCCGCCCACCGTGGACACCAGGGTCCGCCCGGCCAGCGCCAGCACCGCGCCCGGCGTCTCCGGCGGGTCCTTGGCCAGCGCCTCGGCCACCGCCCGGAAGCCGCGCCGCAGATTGGCGCCGTGGTCGGCGTCGCCGATGGCCGAATCGAGCTCGGTCAGCCGGCCGGCCTCCCGCTCGACCGCCGCCGCGGCGGCGGTCAGCCAGCGCACCACGAAGGCCGCGTCCAGCCCGGCCGCCCCGCCCCGAGCGGCGTCCCGCTCACCGTCCCGGGCTCTGTCCCGGGCCGCGTCCCGTGTCATCGTCACCGTCCCTCCGGGCCGCCGGTCAGCGGCCCCAGCGCAGCGCCGCGGTGCGCACCGGCGCGTCCCACAGCCGCAGCAGTTCCTCGTCCACCTGGCACAGCGTCACCGAACAGCCGGCCATGTCCAGCGAGGTCACATAGTTGCCCACCAGGGTGCGGGCCACCGCCACCCGCCGCTCGGCCAGTACCCGGTGCACCTCGGCGGCGAACCCGTACAGCTCCAGAAGCGGGGTCGCGCCCATGCCGTTGACCAGCAGCAGCACCGGGCTGTCCGGCCGCAGGTCCGTCAGCACCGTCTCCACGGCCGCGTCCGCGATCTCCCCGGAGGTCATCATCGGGCGCCGCTCCCGGCCCGGTTCGCCGTGGATGCCGATGCCCAGCTCCAGTTCGCCCGGCGGCAGGTCGAAGGTCGGAGTGCCCTTGGCCGGGGTGGTGCAGGCGCTCAGCGCCACCCCGAAACTGCGGGAGGACTCGGCCACCCGGCGGGCCACCGACGCCACCCGCACCAGCGGCGCGCCCTCCTCCGCCGCCGCCCCGGCGATCTTCTCCACGAACAGCGTGCCGCCGGTGCCGCGGCGCCCGGCGCTCTCGCCGTCCTCGCTCACCGCGACGTCGTCCCGGAGCACCACCGTGGAGACCTGCACCCCCTCGTCCTCGGCCAGCTCCGCGGCCATGGCGAAGTTGAGCACGTCGCCGGTGTAGTTCTTCACCACGAAGAGCACGCCCTCGCCGCTGTCCACGGCCGCCGCGGCCCGCACCATCTGGTCCGGGACCGGGCTGGTGAACACCTCGCCGGGGCATGCCGCGTCCAGCATTCCCGGCCCGACGAAGCCGGCGTGCAGCGGCTCGTGACCCGAACCCCCGCCGGAGAGCAGAGCCACCTTGCCCGCCACCGGCGCGTCCCGGCGGATCACGATCCGCCGCTCCACATCGGCCACCAGCAGCTCCGGATGGGCGGCGGCCATGCCGCGCAGCGCGTCCGCCACCACCCGTTCCGGCACATTGATCAGCATCTTCATGCGGCCTCCGATCAGGGCAGGCCGGGAATCACCGATCCCACCCGTAGCCGTCCTCGTCGTCCCAGCCGACCTCGCGGTCGTCGTCCATGCGCAGGCTGCGCAGTTCCGGGCGCGGCTCGGCGCCCGCTTCCTCGGCGAACTCCTCAGGGTCCATGGCACTCATGATGCACGGCGGGGCGGGCGGCGCGGACCAAGGGCACGTTGTCACACGCGGTCGCCCGGTTCCGTGCCCGGTGTCCGGCGCCCGCCGCCGCGGGCCCGCGCTCCGCCCGCCGTCCGGAAGCCGTACCCGCCGCGCGCCCCCGGCAACCCGCCCTCACCCGTACGCGCAGGGCGACCGGACCGGGATACTGGGTAGGCAAGGACAGATCGCCGCAGCACCGACGGGCACCAACGGGGGCGAGAGACGCGCGATGGCGGAGAACACCACGCTGATCCACGGCCGTTACGAGCTGATCGAGCAGATCGGACGCGGCGGCATGGGACAGGTGTGGCGTGCCCGCGACGAGGCGCTCGGCCGGCAGGTGGCGGTGAAATGCCTCCAGCCGCTGGGCGGCGCCCAGCGCGACGAGGAGTATCTGCGCAGTCTGCGCGAGCGGTTCCGCCGCGAGGCCCGGGTGGCCGCCTCGCTCCAGCACCGCGGGATCACCGTGGTGCACGACTTCGGTGAGTACGACGGCACGCTCTACCTGGTGATGGAACTGCTGGACGGGCAGAACCTCAGTGAGATCCTGACCGCCCGCCAGGCCGAGCCGCTGCCCGAGCCGGACATCGCCGACATCGCCCACCAGGTGGCCGCGGCACTCGCCTACACCCATGCCCAGGGTGTGGTGCACCGGGATCTCAAGCCCGCCAATGTGATGCGGCTGGCCGACGGCACGGTGAAGATCCTGGACTTCGGCATCGCCCGGCTGGCCCACGACATCGGGCTGAACGCCAAGCTCACCAGCACCGGCATGGCGATGGGCACGCCGCACTACATGTCCCCCGAGCAGATCTCCGGCGCCGCCGTTGACCACCGCAGCGACCTGTACTCGCTGGGCTGCGTGCTCTACGAACTGGCCACCGGCGCCCCTCCGTTCGACCTCGGCGACCCCTGGGCGATCCTGGTCGGCCACCGGGAGACCCCGCCCGAGCCGCTGCGGGCGGTGCGCGCCGAGCTCTCCCCGTCCCTCGAACGGCTGATCCTGGGACTGCTGGCCAAGGACCCGGCCGACCGCCCGGAGGACGCCGCCGACCAGGCCCGGCGGCTGGTCCTGGAGGCGGCCCGGGCCGAGACCGGAGCCCCGGCCCCGCCCGGGCGTGCGGCGCAGCCGCACGCCCGGCCGGAGCCGCTGCCGCCCTGGACCCGCGGCATGCGGCCCGGCTCCCGGGCCAGCGGCGCCTGGTCGC
>NZ_WTLH01000325.1 GCF_011421595.1 Streptomyces sp. YIM 98790
TCCGCAGCGGCTCGCCGCGCGCCGCGGACCGGCGCCGGGGAGCCGGCCGGCGGTGCCGCCCCCGGAGGGGGTGAGGGGCAGTGAGGGGCGGACCGGAGCCGGGGAACCGGGCGCAGCGCGGTGATGCGGCACCGGCCCGGGTGCCGCAGCCGCGCTTCCGCAAGGCCGCTCCCGGCTCGCCGGCCGCCCAGGCCGCGGCATCCGGCGGCAGCGGCGTCGGCGGGGTGCCTCCCCCGCCGCCGCTCTCCCACCAGGCGCTGACCTCGCTGCTCGGCGCCTGGGCGCTCGGCGCGTGCAGCCCGGCCGAGAACGCCGCCGTGGAGGACCACCTCAACGACTGCGCGTCCTGCGCCGACGAGGCCCTGCGGCTGCGCGACGCCGTGCCGCTGCTGGAGCCGCAGCGCAGCCTGGATCTCGACCCGGCGCTGCGCGGCCGGGTGCTGGAGGTGTGTCTGGACCGCCGCCCGGCCCGGCTGCCGCTGCCCTCCTGGGCGGCCCCCTTCGATGCCGAGGCCGCGCGGCTGGACGCCCTGCTGCACGACATGGCGGCCGGGGAGTGGCGGACCGAGGTGCCGCTGCGCTGGTTCGCCGAGGGCGCCATGGCCGAGCACAGCACCACCGTGGCCGGGGTGCTGGACCACCTGCTGGCAGTGGACGGCCTGCTGGCACGGGCGCTGTCGCTGCCCGATCCGCTCGGCGAATCCGCCCCCGTGGACCCCACCCTGCGCACCCAGGCGCAGTGGCACAGCGCCGCGCCGGCCCGCGCCGTGGCCCCGCAGCAGGCCCGCGTGGAGTGGCGCGAGCAGACCCGGGCGCTGCTGCGCGCGGCCGGCCGGACCGGAGGCGGCCCCGGCCTGACCGCCGTCGAGGTGGCGTACCGCATCCCGGAGCTGCTGGACGGCGGCACGCTCTCCCTCCCCGACGCCTTCCTGGACCGCGCCTTCGCCTGCTGGGTGCACGGGGACGACATCGCCCGCGCCATCGACTACCCCTACGGCCCGCCGGGCGGCCCGCACCTGCGGATGGTGGTGGATCTGGTGGCACGGCGCCTCCGGGGCAGCCTGGCCGAGCGCCGCCGCGCCGGGCTGGCGCTCTCGCCGCCCCGGCTGGCCCCGGTCGGCCAGCCGGGCCGTACCGTCCACCTGGAGGTGGAGGGCAGCGGCGGCGGGGACTGGTACATCCCGCTGGACTCCCCCACCTCACCGGTCTCCGCGGCCGACCCGGTGGCCCGGGTGGCGCTGGAGGACGTGGCGTTCTGCCAGCTGGCCTCCGGCCGGATCTCGCCGGACGAGGCCGCGGCCGGCACCGAGGGCGACGAGCGGATCGTGCACGATCTGCTGTTCGCCACCGCCGCGCTCTCCCGGCTCTGAACCCGCGCTCCCGGCTCCGGGCCCGCGCCGCCCCGCCCTCCGCGGGGCGGTGGCGGCTGCCGGCGGCTCAGGAGAAGACGACCGTGCGGCGGCCGTTGATCAGCACCCGGCGCTCGCTGTGCCACTTCACCGCGCGGGCCAGCGCCTGGCACTCCACATCGCGCCCGACCGCCACCAGCTGCTCCGGGGAGAGCTCGTGCCCCACCCGCTCGACCTCCTGCTCGATGATCGGCCCCTCGTCCAGCTCGGCGGTGACGTAGTGCGCGGTGGCGCCGATCAGCTTCACCCCGCGGGCGTGCGCCTGGTGGTACGGCTTGGCGCCCTTGAAGCTCGGCAGGAAGGAGTGGTGGATGTTGATGATCCGGCCGGGAAGCTGCTTGCACAGGTCGTCGGAGAGCACCTGCATGTAGCGGGCGAGCACGACGAGTTCGACGTCCTCCTCCTCGATGATCCGCAGCAGCCGCGCCTCGGCCTCGGACTTGGTGTCCCTGGTCACCGGGATGTGGTGGAACGGGATGCCGTAGGACGCGGCAAGCTCGGCGAAGTCGGTGTGGTTGGACACCACGGCCGCGATCTCCACCGGCAGCGCGCCGATCCGGGTCCGGAAGAGCAGGTCGTTCAGGCAGTGCCCGAACTTGCTGACCATCAGCAGCACCCGCATCTTCTCCTCGGCGCGGTGCAGCTGCCAGTCCATGCGGAAGGAGTCGCCGACCGCGGCGAAGCTGGCCCGCAGCTTCTCCAGGGTCACCGTCGGTTCGTCCGCGCTGAAGTGCACGCGCATGAAGAACAGGCCGGTGTCGTGGTCCTTGAACTGCTGGCTGTCCTCGATGTTGCAGCCGGTCATGAAGAGATAGCTGGACACGGCGTGCACAATGCCCGGTTTGTCCGGGCAGGAGAGGGTCAGCAGATACTGCGCGGGCCGCGGCGGGCGGGCCGCGGCGGCTGCGCCGGAGGCGCCGGCGGCGGCGCGGGAGGGACTCGACGGCGAGGGACTCATAGCCTCCTAGCCTGGCACATCCCCCGGCCCCTCCGGCCCCCTGCCTGCGATACGGACACCCGGCCGGGGCCCGAGGGGGTCCGCTGCGCCGTGGCCGGATTCAGAAGGTGTGCAGCGCGGTGGCGAGCTGCTCCAGGGTGGGCGGCGGCACATCCGGGCTGTCCCCGTCCGCGACGGCCAGCCGGACATGCGCCTCGCGGGCCGCCTGCACCGCCTCCGGCCAGCCCGGGTGCTGGAAGTAGGCCCCCGCCGGGGCGTCCGCGCCGACCTGGTGCAGGATGCGCAGCACACGCAGGACGGCGGCGTCCACCAGCGCGGCCTCCTCGGCGTCGCGGAAGACGGTGCCGATGTACTTCTCGGCCGACCAGTTGTCCAGCCAGGTGTCCTCGACCAGGCGGTAGACGGCGTCCGTCACGTCGCCGTAGCCCGGCACGCCCGCCGCCCAGCGCTCCTGCTGGAAGACGGGATCGGAGAGCATATGGAGCGCCGAGCGCACGTTGGTGCGCCAGCGCCACCAGGGCATGTCGTTGTGCGGCATGCGGCCCATGGTGGGGGAACGACGGCCGTGGCGGGAAGAGCTGTCCGAGGCTTGCACGCAATCGATCGTACGTTCCCCGCTCTGGGTGAGCGGCCGTCACTCCACGTGCCCGCGAGGGCTGGCGGGGCGGCGGGGCGGCGGGCCCGCGGGGCGGCGGCCGGGTCAGAGATCGGCGGCCTGGCGTTCGGGCAGACCGTGCTCGGCGGCGATCGGGTTCCACAGCCCGGCCGCGCGCTCCTTGGCGGTGCTGGCCTCGCCGCTGGCCCGGACCGCCTCGGCGGAATTGCCGGTGGCGGTGGGCGTGCCGCCCCTGCACATCTTCTTCTTCCGCTGCCGGACCTCGTCCGCCCAGGCGGCGAAGAACTCGTCGGCCTCGGCGGAGGCGGTCCAGGCGTCGTGCAGCGCGTCGTAGAGCTCCTGATGCTGCGGCAGGGCGTCCAGCGTCAGCTCGTCCAGGCGCGTGACCAGGGCATTGCGCTCGCCGGCGGCGGTGCGCAGGGTCTCGGCGGCGGCCTTCAGCGCGGTGCAGGACTGGATGTCGGCGACCGCGGAGATCACCGATTCGCGGCTGCTGCTGCTCTCGCCGAGCAGCGTGGAGAGCGCCTCGGCCTGCCGGCGGGCCTCGGCCGAGCGGTCCTCGCCGGGGCCGTCCGTCTCGCCGGTGCCGCCGGTGCCGCCGGGCTGCTCGGCGCCGGCGGAGGAGGACCGGTCGTCGTCCCCGGCGCCGGAGCGTGCGGTGCCGCGGTCGTCGGCACCGGCGGCGGGGCCGGTGCCGCCGCTCC
>NZ_WTLH01000326.1 GCF_011421595.1 Streptomyces sp. YIM 98790
TGCCCGCAGCCGGGTCCAGCGGTCCGCGGTGGCGACCAGCCCGGCCGCCGCGGTCCGCACGTCCTGCGCCGTCCGGCCGCCGTCGTCCGGCGGCTCCTGCGCCGTGCCGCGGTCCGTGCCGCGGGCTGTGCCGGGCGGCGCGTACAGCACCCGCTCCACCGCCGTGGCCAGCCGGTGCACCGCGGCCTCCGGCTCCCCGGTGAGGCCGCCCACCCGCACGATGCGCCGGGCGGCCACCCGCGGCGTCTCCGCCTCCATGGGGAAGACCCCGAGGTCCCAGGCGGTGTCGGTGAGCTCCTGCCAGGCGGCCAGCGGCCCGCGGCCGGGCGCCAGCCGCCGGCGGCGCAAGCGCCGCCGCCAGAGCATCGGGGCCAGTCCCACGGCCGGCAGCAGCAGGGCGGCGGCAGCCGGCCAGAGGTACCGCCAGACGGCCGTCCAGCCGCCGTCCTGCTCCTCCTCGGTCCCGTTCCGCTGCTCGCCCTGGCACAGGCCGGGCTCCAGTATCGGGTCGCAGCCCTCCGGGTTCTGCTGCTCGGGCCGCTCCTCGGCGGGCCGCTCCTCCTCCCGTGCCGGGTTCTGCTCGGGCCGCTCCGGCTGCTCCCCGGTGGGGTCGGACGGCCGCGGCAGGGTGTAGGAGGGCCGGCTGCCCTGGCCCGGGGTGGGCTCGAAGCGGGTCCAGCCCACGCCCTCGAAGTAGAGCTCCGGCCAGGCGTGCGCGTTGTGCGTGCCGACCACGTAGTAGCTGCCGGCCTCGTCACTGCGCCGCTGGCCCGGGGTGAAGCCCACCGACACCTGGGCGGGGATGCCCAGGGTGCGGGCCATCGCCGCCATGGTGAAGGCGTAGTGGATGCAGAACCCCTCCTTGTCCCGCAGGAAATTGGCGATGGCCTGGCTGCCCGTCCCGGACTCGACGTCCGTGGAGTAGCGGAAGCCGCCGTTCCGGGTGAAGAAGTCCTGAAGGGCCACGGCGCGTTCGTAGTCGTTGGCGGCGCCCGCGGTCACCTCCAGGGCGGTGTCGTGGACGATCCCGGGCAGGTTGTCCGGCACCTCGGTGAAGTCCTGGCGGATCTTCTCGCTGGCCGGAGCGGGGGCGCCGGCCAGCTGCTCGGCGGTGGGCTCCACCAGCAGGCTGCGGACCGAGTAGGACAGACCCGAGGCGGTCTGGCGACGGCCCTCCGCGACCAGGGTGCGGGCGTAGATGTCGTAGTCCCAGGCGCCCTCGGCGTCGATGTCCACGGCCGGCACCGGCACCGGCAGGGAGCGCTGCCGGTAGTCCTCCACGGCCGAGATCTCCGTGCTGACCAGGGTGGTGCCGACCCCGTCGGCCAGCCCGGCCACCGCCCAGGGAGTGGGCGGCGGATCGTCCAGGGTGTCGGAGGTGGAGGTCCAGCGGCGGCCGTCGAACCGGTCCAGGGCCACCAGCCGGAGGTACATCTCACCGGCCCTGGGGCTGTCCGTGCGGTAGCTCAGCAGGATCTCGTTCTGCCGCCGGTTGAGCTGGTTCTGCAGCTCCACCACGGGGTTCACCGAGGTGGGCGACGAACTGCTGCCCGGCCCCTGGCCGTTGCCGCCGTAGAGGTCGAAGACACCGCTGCCCAGCGAGGGCAGCGCGACCGGCGCCAGCGCGGCCACGCACAGTGTCACCGCGCCGATCCGCCGGCCGGTGGGCATCCGCGGGGCCTGCGCGGCCCCGGCCGCGGCGCCCGGATGGCCGCCCGGCCGGCCCAGCACCCGGCCCCAGTGCGAGACCCGGTCCCGGCTCTCGGAGAGCAGCATGGCCATGAAGCCGGCCGCGGCGAGCAGGAAGTAGGGCCAGGAGGCGCCGGACTCGGACACTCCGGCGGCCACCGAGTACAGGGCCAGCAGCGGCAGCCCGGCGGGCGCGGCGCTGCGCAGTGTCACCGCCAGCAGGTCGACCATCAGGCCGCACACCAGCACGCCGGTCAGCAGTATCAGTGCTATGCCGTCGGTGAGCGGGGCCGGGGCGGTGTAGGTCCGGACGTCCTCGGCGCCGGCGGCGAACAGCTCGCCCAGGGTGCCCACGGTCTCCGGGGTGGGCACCAGCCCGAGGAAGGCATCCTCCGGCGCGGTCACCAGGGTGACCAGGAAGACGACCACCGCGCTCTGGCAGACCAGGGTGAGGCCGCCGCCGGCGCCGCGCCACCGGACCAGCACGCCGGTGCCGGACACCGCGGCCAGCAGCAGTGCCGTCCGGACCATCCAGCCGCTGCCCTCGACCAGCGGCAGCAGCGCGCAGGCCGCGGCCAGGGAGGCCGCCCAGGCGGCGATCGCGATCTTGATGCGTGCGTCCATTCCGCTCCTCAACCGCCGGCCGGACCGCGGGTCAGGCGGGCGGCGTCCTGCCAGAGCTGTCCCAGCGGGATGCCGGGGTGGTGGGGGAGCGCCAGCCAGCCGGACCCGGTGAGCCGGCGGAGCTGATGCGCCTCGACCTCGGGCTCCCTCTGCCCGGCCGCCACCAGGGCCACCGCGTGCGTCGCCCGCTGCCGCAGCGGGGCGAGCTGCGGGGCGGCCTCCCGGTTGACCGAGCCGAGGAAGGCGATCAGCAGCCCGGCCTCCTCCAGCGGCCCGGAGCCGGAGGAGATCCCCTCGAAGCCGCGGGCCGGCGAGTGGTCCAGCACGGCGAGCTCGTCAAGGATCAGCGCGCCGGCCTCCGCGCTGCTCACCCCGGCCACATGCGGGCCGGGCAGGACGGCGCCGGTGTCGGTCACCAGCCGGACCGAGTAGTCCCGGGCGAGCAGATGGGCCACCACCGAGGCGGCGCCGGACACCGCGCGTTCGAAGGCCGAGCCGGGGCCCGAGCCCTGGTAGGCCGACCGCCGGGTGTCCAGCAGCACGGTGCAGCGGTCGCGCTGCGGCTGCTCCTCCCGGCGCACCATGAGCTGCCCCCGGTGGGCGGTGGAGCGCCAGTGCACCCGGCGCAGGCCGTCGCCGTGCCGGTAGTCGCGCGGGATGATGTCCTCGTCGCCGGCCAGGGACAGTGCCCGCCGGCCGGTCTCCCCGCTGCCCCCGGCGTCGCCGCCGAACCGCACCGGGGGCAGCGGCTCGGTGCGCGGCAGCACGGTGAGCACGTCGAAGGCGGTGAACGAACGGCTCAGCTCCACCATGCCGAACGGGTCGGTGAGCCGGAGCTGCAACGGCCCGAGCGGGTACCGGCCGCGCAGCTCGGAGCGGACCCGGTAGGCCACCTCGCGGCGCCCGCCCGGCTCGATCCGGTCCAGCACGAAGCGCGGGCGCGGCCCGAGCACATACGGCACCCGGTCCTGGAGCAGCAGCACCCCGGTGGGCACCCGGGCGATGTTCTCGATGCGCAGCTCGACCCGGGACTCGGAGCCGGCCGGCACCCGGGAGGGGTACATGCGGCGGGCCGAGGAGACCCGGCTGCGGGTGTAGTAGAGCGTCAGCACGCACACCAGGGGCAGGGCGGCGAGCAGCGCCCCGACCCGCAGCAGATCGGGCTGGCCCAGGACGTAGGCGCAGAGCGCGGCGGCGCCGCCGGCGGCCAGGAAGGACCGGCCGCGGGTGGTCAGGCCGCTGAACGCGGCACGCAGCGGCCCGCGGTCCTCGGAGCCGCGCCGCGGGCGTGACCCGTCCGCGGGACCGGC
>NZ_WTLH01000327.1 GCF_011421595.1 Streptomyces sp. YIM 98790
TCAGCGGCCCGCCGCCGCCCGCAGCCCGCCGCGCTCCGTGCCGGCGGCGTCCGCGGTGCTCCCGGCACCGTCTGTGCCGCCTGCCTCCTCGGGGCTGTCGGGGCTGTCCGTGCCGGTGGCGGACCAGCAGGCCGCCGCCGCGCCGAGGAGCCCCGCGTCGCCGCCGAGGCGGGCCGCCACCACCTGCACGCCCTGGGTGAACGGCAGGCCCGTGTAGTCCGCCAGAGCCCGCCGCAGCGGGGCGAAGAGCAGCTCGCCGGCCCGGCTGACCCCGCCGCCGATGACCGCCGTCTCGATCTCCACCAGGGCGGCGGTGGCGGCGATGGCGGCGGCCAGTGCCCGGGCCGAGCGCTCGAAGGCCGCGAGGGCCGGCGGCTCGCCGCGCCGGGCCGCCGCCGCCACCCCCGCGGCGCCGCCGGGCTCTCCCTCACCCGGCCGCCAGCCCAGCTCCCGGGCGTACCGGGCGATGCTGGTGCCGCTGGCCAGCAGCTCCACGCAGCCCCGGCCACCGCACGGGCAGGGGTCGCCGCCGAAGTCCACGCTGATGTGACCGATGTGGCCGGCGTTGCCGGACGGCCCGGCATGCACCCGGCCGTCCAGGATCAGGCCGCCGCCCACGCCGGTGGAGACCACCATGCCCAGCACATTGCTGCGTCCGCGGGCCGCGCCCAGCCAGTGCTCGCCGGCCGCGAAGGCATTGCCGTCGCCGATCAGGGTGACCGGCCGCCCGGTGTGCCCGGCGACCGCACCGGCCAGCGGGAACTCCCGCCAGCAGGGAATGTTGACCGGGCTGACGGTGCCCGCGGCGATGTCCACCGGCCCGGCGCTGCCGATGCCCACGGCACCCACCGCGGGCCAGCCGGGATGAGCGGCGAGCGCGTCGGTCACCGCCCGCACCGCGCCCAGCATCTCGGCCGCCGGTCCACGGGCCGGGGTGGGGCGCTCCACCCGGGCCAGCAGCCGCCCCGTGCGGTCGGCCAGGGCACCGGCGATCTTGGTCCCGCCGAGGTCGATGGCGGCCACCAGTTCTGCGGACGGGGAGGACACGGGGCGGCTCCAGCGGCTTGAGCAGGGACGAAGCAAGGACGCACCAGGGACGGAAGCGTGCCCCCACACGGTATGCCACTTCTTTAAGTTCGTAAACTTACTTCTCCGTGCACCTGTCCTCGCCCTGCGTGTGTCCTGTGTGTGTCCTGTGTGTGCCCTGCGGCGGGGCGGTGCGGTGCTTCCGCCCGGCGGTTCCGTGCTGCTCCCGGGCCCGGCCGGGCCGGAGTGGCGAGGTGCCGGCGAGGAGGTGCATCAGCGCTCTGAGCAGGCCCTCTCCTCCGGTCCGATGGGCCGGGGTCAGGGGCGGCAGCCGACGCGTTCGGTGGACAGCGCCAGGTCGTCCAGGCGCAGGTCGTAGGAGCCGGGCTCCGGATCGCCCTGGTAGAGCTGCCAGCCGATGCGGACGGTGTCGAACTCGGGGAAGACGAACGGGACCTGGTTGCCGCCGTGGCGGTCGGTGGTGACGCTCATGTCGGGCTGGTGCTCGCCGTCGATCCACACCTCCACCCGGTTGTCGGCGGCGTCGAGCTGCCACTCCAGGCAGGTCCAGCGGCCCGCCGTGGCCGGGGCCGACTCCCGCCAGCCGGTCCAGTCGCCGGTCGGGCCCCCGTCCGAGCCGATGCCCCACAGCTGCACCCCGTCCCCGACGACGGGCACGTACTGGCCGCCGACCGGGCGGACCACGCTGCCGTCCCCCCTGCCGGTGGCCTCGACCAGGGTGAAGTGCGCCCAGTCCGGTGCGGTGGGGAACTCCTCGACGTACACCCGCATCCGGCCGTAGAAGCTGTTGCCGGGGGCGGAGAAGTCGTCCACCTCCAGGAAGGCGTGGCCGTTGCCCTCGGTGTGCAGGGACAGCACCTGGCCGCGGTGCCGGCCGCGCTCCCGGGTGACGGCCAGGGTGCCGTGCCGGGTGTCGACGCCCCAGTCGAGGCTGGTGCCGGCCCCGCGCGGCAGATCCTCGAAGTCCTCGCAGAACAGCAGGGCCGGGTCGGGCGGACAACTGCCGCGGTGCGGCCCGCCGTGCGCGGCCACCTGGCCGGTCCCGGCCACCGTGGCGCCGCCGGTGAGCAGTAATGCGCCGAGCAGCAGGGACACCTTCCTGGCCTGTGAGGGCAGGGGCATGACAATCCTCCATGGGGTCGTGGGAGCGCTTCCATGCGCGCCGCCCGCACCCTACGGGCAATTCCCCTCCCGCCACCAGACGCCCGCCAGGCAGGGCTCGCGGCCGTGGCCGGGTGGCCCCTCCGGGCCGGGTTTCCGGCAGGGCGCCGAGACGCTTTCGGCAGTGTTTGCCCCGGGGCGGCTTCTCCGCCGCGCCGGGACAGGGCCAAGTCGTCGGGAAGTTGGTCTCCCCTGCCTTGACGGGGGCATGGCGTCTTTCTAGAGTGTGGGCGCTCCCGATCGGAAGTTTTCTGAAATATTTCGGCATCCGTTCGGGCCGCTCAGTCCTCAAGCGCACCGGAAGGTGCCGGCCGGAAGGGACATCACCATGGCGTCCGACAGCACGCCGTCCCGGCCCCGCGGGGAAGCCGGAGCCGTGGTCCTGCTGCACGACGGCGGCGGCGACCGCAGTCCCACGGTCGAGGCCGTGGCCCGGACCATTCCGGGGCTGAAGGCCCAGGGCCGGCGCTTCGGCAAGCCCGCCCGTCACGGCTGACAGATCCGCCCCATCGGTCAGCAAGGGGCCGGCCGGAACATCCCATCGGTTCCGGCCGGCCCCGGCCGCCTCCGCCGCGGCAGCCTCCCTGCGCCGCCGGACCCGCTCAGGCCCCGGCCGGCGGCTGCCCCAGGAGGCCGTCCTCCCGGGCGCGGTCGGCCAGGTCCAGCTTGGTGTAGGTGGGGCGGCCGGCGTCCCGGTACTTGCGCTTGATCCGCTCCAGATAGGTGCGCGCGGTGGCCGGACGTATCCCGGTGGACCGGGCCGCCGAGTCCAGCGTCAGCCCGGAGGCGTAGGCGCGCAGCAGCCGCTGTTCCTGCGCGGACAGCGCCGGCTGTCCGGCCCCGCCGCCACCGCCCGGACCCGGCTCCGCGGACGTCACCCCCGCCGGCACCGGCCGCCCGGCGACGATGCGCCGGACCGCGCGGGCGAGTTCATTGAGGTCCCGGTCCCTGGTCAGGTGGGCCGCTGCCCCGGCGGCGCGCACCGCCGGCAGCCGGTCCGGGTCCGCCGCCGTGCCCACCACCAGCACCCGCGCCCCGGTGGCGGCTATGCGCCGCACGTTCTCCGCGGGATCCGAACGGTCGGCCAGATCCAGGCCGAGCAGCACCACATCCGTCCTCCGCCGGCGGCGCAGGAACTCGTCCACGGTGGCGGTCGCGGTGCGCAGCCGCAGATCCGGTGTGCGCGCCAGCCAGGCCGCCAGCCCGGAAAGCAGCATCCGGTCGTCCTCCACCGCGGCCAGCGAGATCACCCGCGCCACCCCGCTTCTCCCGCCGCGCCCGGCCCTGCTTCTCCCGCCGCGCCCGGCCCTGCTTCTCCCGCCGCGCCCGGCCCTGCTTCTCCCGCCGCGC
>NZ_WTLH01000328.1 GCF_011421595.1 Streptomyces sp. YIM 98790
CCGGCGGCGCCGGAGGAACGCGGGCCGTGCGGGGCCGCGCACGGCCACGCGGGGCCGCGCGGGCGTGCGGGGCCGCGCGGCGGTACGGGCGCTTCCCGTGGCTCAGGGGATGCGCAGCATCCGGTGCGCGGTGAGGGCGAGCGACAGTTCGGCCGTCTCCCGCGGGCTGGCCAGCGACCGGCCGGTGAGCCGCTCGTAGCGGCGCAGCCGGTTGAGCACGGTGTTGCGGTGGCAGGACAGCCGCTCACCGGCCCGCTGCGCCGAGGCGTCGCACTCCAGCCAGGCGGTGAGCGTCTCCNGACAGCCGCTCACCGGCCCGCTGCGCCGAGGCGTCGCACTCCAGCCAGGCGGTGAGCGTCTCCAGCAGCAGATCGCGGTCCATGGGCTCCAGCCGCAGCAGCGGCCCGAGCACCCGCTCGGTCAGCACCGAGCCCAGCTCCGGGGAGGACACCACCAGGGCCGCGGCCAGGTGTTCCTCCAGCAGCGCCACCCGGCCGTCCGCCGGGCAGGCGGCCAGCGCCTTCTCGGCCAGCTGCCGGGCCTCGCCGACCGCCGCCAGACCGTCCACGGCCGGGCTGATGCCGACCCGCACGCCCGTGCCGGTGCGGCCGCGCAGCTCCTCGGCCAGCTTCTCCGGGCCGCCCTCGGCGACCGGGGCGATCGCGAAGTCGGCGGTCTCGGTGCGGTGCCAGACCAGGCCGGCCGACTGGCCGGGGCCGCCGTGCAGTGCGGCCCGGCGGGGGCCGGCCACCGCGGCGACCGCGTACCGGCCGCGCTCGGGCATGTCCAGGGCGGCGGCGATGTCCGGCAGGTCGGAGACCCGGGCGGTGCCCTCCAGCAGCGCCTCGGTCATCAGCCGCAGCCGGTTCTCGCGCCGCCAGGCCATCTCCCGCTCGGTCGCCCGGTACGCCTCGGCCGCGATGGAGCAGTGCTCGTCCACGAAGTTCCACACGTCACCGGCCACATGGACCAGCAGCCGCATGGACTCCGGTTCGCGCTGGGCGGCGATGTCCAGCAGTTCCCGCCAGACCGCGCCGCCGCCGAGCCGGAAGGCGTGCAGCAGGGCGTCCAGCGGCAGGCCCTGGCGGGCCCGGTCGGCACCGATCCGCCAGGTGCAGCGGCGGGCGGCGTCGCGCAGCTCCTGCGGGTTGATCAGGCAGCCGACGCTGTGCCGGAGCGAGCGGTGCACCTCGTGCCAGAGCACGTCGGAGTCCACGACCGGGGAGCGGTAGGCGGGCTCCTGCTGGTTGATCAGCTCCACCACCTGGTCGGTGAACTGCGGCAGCCGGTGCATCAGCAGCTTGGCGGTGCGGCGCAGCACGGCGATGGACTCGATGTTGCGGCCGGCGGCGCCGCTGCCCCCGGGCAGTGCGGCCGCACCGGGAGCGGCCGGGGAGGAGGGCTGGGTCAGGGTCATGGTCCCGGCGCGCCGGCGGGCCGTCTCGGTGCGGCCGGGCGCGGGGGCGGAGCGTTCGGCGGGTGTCGCCAGGGCCGGTGGTCTGGTTGCGCGCTCCCGGGTACGGACAAGTGGTTGCATCGCGGACCTCCACCTCTTCGGGGCGGTGCGGGCGGCTCGTGCACCCATGGCGGGACAAGCGGGATGATGGTGAGACCCGGCCGGTGATCCGGCTCCGTGGCAGGGGGCGACGGACGACATACCGACCAGTAGGTCACCGCATCATGGCGCAGTAATCCGCCCGATTCCACCCCGGCGACGGGACCTGTCGGAGATTTCCCGCACCCCGGAGCGGACGCAGGGCCGCTGAACAGCCCGGGTGACCCAGCGCACCCGGCCGCTCACACATCACGATCGGGCAAACCGGCGGAAACAATCCCGCCGCGCACCACGACGCAGCCCCGGTGCGGGCCCCGCCGGGACCGCCGGGCCCGGCGGGGCGGGGGCGGCGATGCCCCCGGCAGGGGTCAGCGGGGGGCGTCCGCGGTCGTCAGCAGGCGGGTCAGCTCCACCCGGGAGCGGATGCCCAGCGTGCTGAACACGTTCCGCAGATGGTGGTCCACGGTGCGCGGGCTCACCGCCAGCCGGGCCGCGACCTCCCGGTTGGTGGCCCCTTCCGCCACGTGCCGGGCGATGCGGAGCTGCTGCGGGGTGAGCCCGGCCAGCCGGGAGAGCCCGGGCGGTCCGCCCTCCCCCGGGGTCTCCCCGCCCACCCGCAGTTCGGCACGCACCCGCTCGGCCCACGCCTCGGCGCCGCACCGCTCGAAACCGACCAGCGCGTCCCGCAGCACCTCCCGGGCCGCCCCCGGGCGGCGGTGCCGGCGCAGCAGCATGCCGTGCAGCAGCTGGGTGCGGGACCGCTCGAAGTCGCTGTCGGCCCGGCGGTGCGCATCCAGTGCGCGGGCGAACAGCCGGGGCTGTTCCTCCGGCCCGGCCAGCAGCGCCCGGCAGCGGGCCAGCTGCGCCGGGGCCTGCGGGTCGGCGGTGACGGCCACCCAGCGGGAGTAGACGGCCAGCGCCGACTGGGCGGTGCGGCGCGGCCGTCCGGACAGCACCACGGCCTCGATCAGGCACGGGGTGGCCAGCATCCGCAGCGCCGGATGTCCCTGGCCGGGACCGGGCCGGATCAGCGGCTCCAGCCGCGCCGCGGCCTCGTCCCAGCGGCCCCGGGCCAGGTCGCAGCGGGCCAGGCTCCAGGCGGCCAGGGTGTCGGCGGCGCGCAGCCCGTGCGGCCCGGCGTACGCGGAGGCCGCGGCGGCGTGCCGGGCGGTGCTCTCCGGGTCGCCGTCCATGGCGGCGGCCATGGCCAGGATGGCGTGCAGATGGGCGGCCATGTTGCGCTGGCCGGTGCGGTGCGCGGCGCGCAGGCCCTCCTGGGCGTGGGAGCGGGCCGCCCCGTGCCGGCCCGAGCGGAGTTCGGCGTAGGCGAGCAGTTCCAGGCCGTTGGCCTCCAGCAGCCGCATGCCGAGCAGGCGGGCGGTGGCCAGGGCGTGCGCGGCGAGGACCCGGGACCGGCCGACCTCGCCCAGGATGACGGCGGCGACCGCGGCCCGCATCAGGCCGGCCGGGTCGCGGGAGGACCGGCCTCGCTCCGTCTCCCGGCGCAGCGGCTCCAGGGCGGCGTCCAGCCGCCCCCTGACGGCCAGCGCCACCCCCTCGACGTAGTCGTCGTGGCAGCCCTCGCCGCCGTGGGGCCCGGGGGCGTCCGCCGCCGGGCGGAGACCGGGCACCGGCGGGGTGACGGTGCCCCCGGCCCAGGCGGCCTCGGTGGCCCGGCGGGCGGCTTCCCGGGCGGTGCCCGGCTCGTGCCGGTGCAGCAGCCGCGCGGCATGGGCCAGCGATTCCACGGCGTCCGTGATCACCCCGGTCTGGGACTGGAGGGTGCCCAGCAGCAGCATGGCCCGGCCGCGGGCGACGTCACCGGCGGGCAGACGCAGCGCACGCTCCAGCATGGCCCGGGCCCGGTCCGGCCGGCCGACCGCCCAGCTCCGCCCGGCCGCCTCGGTGAGCAGCCGGGCGCGCAGGGCCGGAGCGTGATCGGCGGC
>NZ_WTLH01000329.1 GCF_011421595.1 Streptomyces sp. YIM 98790
CAGCGGCGCGGCCGCGCCCGGGCCGTCCGGCATGGCACCCGGCCGCTGCACGGCCGGGCCGGCCGGTTCCAGCCGCAGCACGCGGCAGTGCGCGGCCCAGCGCTCCAGGAGCCGCTCGGCGTCGGGCGCGTTCAGCCGCTTGCCCTTCAGCTCCTCGGCGGCCCGCTGCCATTCCTCGCCGCCGGGCGCCGCCTCCGTCACCCGGGCGGGCCAGACCACCAGCCGGACGCCCTTGTCCTTGCTGCGC
Organism: Streptomyces sp. YIM 98790; assembly: GCF_011421595.1. Taxonomy (GTDB): domain Bacteria; phylum Actinomycetota; class Actinomycetes; order Streptomycetales; family Streptomycetaceae; genus Streptomyces. Next base: position 248 of record NZ_WTLH01000329.1, read on the forward strand.
ACGGTGACCGTGGCGGTGCCGCCGTCGGCCAGGCCGAGGCCCTCCAGCGGCTGCTCCCCGGCGCCGTCGCCGACCAGGTACACGGCACCGTCCAGCCAGACGTGCCACAGCGCCCGTGCCGCTCCCTCCGGGCCGCGCACCCAGACCAGGGCGGACTTCCTGGCGGCCTCCTCGATCAGCGCCGCGTCCAGCAGTTCCGGACCGGCCGCAGAACTCTCCATGGCCGCAGACCCTATTCCCGCCCGCACCCGCCCGCCACCACCCGGACGGCTTCCGGGCCGCCGGGCGGCCGGTCCTGTCCCGTGCGGCCGGGGGCAGCGGGCTGCGGGCCCGCGGCGGTGCCGCGACGCGGCTGCCGGGCGCGGCGGGGAAGCCGTGAGCCGGGCGGGCGGCGCGCTACGCGGCGAGGCCGAGCGCCGCCATGCGGCGGGTGTGGGCCTCGGTGATCCGGGAGAACATCTTGCCGATCTCCGCCAGGTCGAAGCCGTCGGCGACGCCGCCGACCAGCATGGTGGAGAGCGCGTCACGGTCCGCGACCACCCGCTGGGCCTGGGCCAGCGCCTCGCCCATCAGCCGCCGCGCCCACAGCGCCAGCCGGCCGCCCACCCGCGGCTCGGCCTCGATCGCCGCCCGCACCTTGTCCACCGCGAACGAGGCGTGCCCGGTGTCGTCCAGCACCCGCAGCACCAGCGAGCGGGTGTCCGCGTCGAGCCGGACCGCCACCTCCCGGTAGAAGTCCGCCGCGATGGCGTCGCCGACATACGCCTTGACCAGCCCTTCCAGCCAGTCCGAGGGCGCGGTCATGCGATGGAACTCGTCCAGCGGCGCGGAGAACGGCGCCATGGCCTCCGCCGGGTCCGCGTCGATCATGGTCAGCCGCCCGGTGATCTGCTCGAAGTGGTGGAACTCCGCCGCGGCCATCCGGGCCAGCGCCGCCTTGTCCGTCAGCGTCGGGGCCAGCTTGGCATCGTCCGCCAGCCGCTCGAACGCCGAGAGCTCCCCGTACGCCAGTGCGCCCAGCAGGTCGATCACCGCCGCCCGGTACTGCGGATCGGCCGAGGCGGCGGCCCAGTCCAGGGCGGCGATGCCGGTCGGCGTCGCCGGCGGCTCCGCGGTCCCGGCGGGCTCGGCGGTCCCCGCGGGCTCCGGGGACTCCGGGGACTCGGACGGCTCGGGCGTCTCCATGGGTGCGTACTCCGGCTTCTGTCGCGGGCTCTTCGAGCGTGTTCCGGCTCCCGGCACCCCCGCCCGGCACGGCGCGGCACGGGACGGGACATGCCTCACGGGTCGCACAATAGCCCGCCCGCCGTCGCCGGGCGCGAACCGGACCCTGCCGCATATGCCTGTTCCGGGGTACAGTGGTATAGGCCCGCCGAATCGGCGGTGGGCCGATCACCTTGTGCGGAGCCACTCGGGACCGGCAGAACGCGGTCCCGGAGCCCGCTGCAACCGGCCGGTGTCCCGGCTGGTTCCGATGTGACCGCCCCCCGCGGGCCGAGCAGGTTCGCGTGAGGAAACCCGCTCGCGTGACACATGCGCTTGAGCGAGACGACCCGGTCCCGCGCCGGACGGTCCGACACCTGGGCCGCTGAAGACGGCTCGGTCGAACGACCCGCCTCGCCGCCGTGTGCCGCGTCACACAGAAGAGGCAACCACCCTGACCGCGACGACTTTCCGCGAACTCGGCATCCTCGCCGAGACAGCCGAGGCCCTTGAGGCCGTCGGCATCACCACACCCTTCCCCATCCAGGAGATGACCCTGCCGGTGGCACTGGCCGGCAGCGACGTCATCGGCCAGGCCAAGACCGGCACCGGCAAGACCCTCGGCTTCGGCCTGCCGGTGCTCGACGCCGTCACCGTGCCCGCCGATGTGGAGGCGGGCCGGGCCAGGCCCGAGGATCTCCCCGACGCACCGCAGGCCCTGGTCGTCGTCCCCACCCGCGAGCTGTGCACCCAGGTCACCAACGACCTGCTCACCGCCGGCAAGGTGCGCAACGTCCGGGTCACCGCCATCTACGGCGGCCGCGCCTACGAGCCGCAGGTCGAGGCCCTGACCAAGGGCGTCGACGTGGTCGTCGGCACGCCCGGGCGGCTGCTGGACCTCGCCGGGCAGAAGAAGCTGCGGCTGTCGAAGGTGAAGGTCCTGGTGCTGGACGAGGCCGACGAAATGCTCGACCTCGGCTTCCTGCCGGACGTCGAGAAGATCATCCAGCTGCTGCCGGCCCGCCGCCAGACCATGCTGTTCTCGGCGACCATGCCCGGCCAGGTCATCTCGCTGGCCCGCCGCTACATGAACCGGCCCACCCACATCCGGGCCACCTCGCCGGACGGCGAGGGCCAGACCGTGGCCAACACCCGGCAGTTCGTCTACCGGGCGCACGCCCTGGACAAGCAGGAGCTGGTGGCCCGGGTGCTGCGCGCCGAGGGCCGCGGGCTGGCCATGATCTTCTGCCGTACCAAGCGCACCGCCGGCGATCTGGCGGACGAGCTGGACCGCCGCGGCTTCGCGGTCGGCGCGGTCCACGGCGACCTGGGCCAGGGCGCCCGGGAGCAGGCGCTGCGCGCCTTCCGCAACGGCAAGATCGACGTCCTGGTCTGCACCGATGTCGCGGCCCGCGGCATCGACGTGGAGGGCGTCACCCATGTGATCAACTACCAGACGCCCGAGGACGAGAAGACCTACCTGCACCGGATCGGCCGCACCGGCCGGGCGGGTGCCAGCGGTACCGCCGTCACTCTGGTCGACTGGGACGAGATCCCCCGCTGGCAGCTGATCAACCGGGCGCTGGACCTCGGCCACCCGGAGCCGCCGGAGACCTACTCCACCTCCTCGCACCTCTTCGAGGAGCTGGGCATCCCGCCGGGCACCAAGGGCACCCTGCCGCGCACCGAGCGCACCCGGGCCGGGCTGGACGCCGAGGAGGAAGAGGACCTCGGCGGGCGCGACCGCCGCCGCGGCGACCGTGACCGCGGACGGGACCGGGGCCGTGACCGGAGCCGTGACCGGGACCGTTCCGCCTCGGGCGACGAGCCCGGCAGCACCCGGAACCGCCGGCGCCGCCGCACCCGCGGCGGAGTGCCCACGGACGCCACCGCCGCCCCCGCCCCGGCGGAGACCGGCAGCGGCGACCACGCGCCGGGCGAGACGCCGTCCGCCGCCGACGCGGTCCTGGACGTGCCGGCCCAGCGCAGGCCGCGCCGCCGGCGCCGCACCCGCCACTC